>DEUU01000165.1 GCA_002362735.1 Dehalococcoidia bacterium UBA3254 | reverse complement strand
TTGAGGTTTCATGTCACTTTTAGAGTAATTGTGACATCCACCAGGCGTCCATGAATAATCTTGTTTATAATCTCTTGCCTTAAGTCTGATCGGAATATCTCCACCAGAGGCAGGTTAGCAGTATGCTTAGCACACCGGTAATACTGACCAATGAGTAACTGATAAAACCTAACGGGGCGTGCGATTTACCAGTCAATGCCTCGGCTGCTCCACTGTACAATAGTGGAACTGTCCACGGAAAATATTCTCCGTATCCTAATTGAGAAACGATTTGTCCGAGAATTAGCGCAACAAAAATACCTCCGACCGCTGCCAGGTAGCCTCTTGTTATGCTAGCCAAGAAGGCAAAAAAGATGCAAGTGATTGAGATTAGGAAACCTGTAACTAGTAGTAATCCCAGCCCATTGAGGATGGTTGTAGTTGACAATCCGGGCAATTGGAGTATTGTGCCGATGCCCAGCATTAGTATGAATATCAACACTACCAGAAGCATCGACCAATAAGTTGCAGTAATAATCTTGGCACCAACTATGGTCAGTCGAGAAGTTGGCAATGAAAGCAGGTCATAAACCGTTCTCTCGTTGAATTCACGCCCAAAGATCCAGACAAAGATAAAGCCGAAGATTATAAGGCCGCCGACACTAAGCATAATCAAATTCAGGTTGATAAAACTCGGCCAGTTCGCTGTACCTCCGAAGATTTGAGCTTTTGCGCCTACGAGACCTAACGTTCGCGCTCGTTCCGGGTCTTTGAGAATATACATGAATAAACCCGCAACCAACGCAAATAGTGAAACGACCGCGATGGTTAGCCATGATAACTTTGAATACCGAACCTTCTGAAACTCAACCCATAGTGATGATATTACCTCACCAATGATGCTATTATTTGTTGTAATGATGTTTTTCATTAACGCTTCTCCTTAACTCCTACAGTCTTGAGGAAGAAGGATTCAAGGTCTCCTTGGACAACGATCAACCTGGTAGGAGCGTAACCGGATCGGACTAATAGCGTCGCTATTTTATCCGGATGTTGTACCGCATCAATGTCAGTAAGAACGAGACTATTCTCACCATCAAAACTCGCAGAAAAACCGGCTTTCTCAAGTATCGATCTCGTAGTCATAATGTCGCCAACGTCAATTTCCAGTTTCTTATTTTCTTCCTGAGCCAGTGTTGCCTTATTGATTTCCTTAACCAACTTCCCCTCATGCACAATCCCTATGCGCATTGCCAGTTGGGCGACTTCACTGAGAATATGACTGGAAATGAAAATCGTGACCCCATCTTTTTCGGCGAGTTCTCGCAAGAGCGTTCTAATTTCAACAATCCCAGCCGGATCAAGCCCGTTGGCTGGCTCATCCAGTACGAGTAAGTCGGGATGATGTATCATAGCTTTAGCAAGTCCAAGACGCTGAGCGTTGCCTAGAGAGAGGTTTCTCGCACGCCTTCCAGCATATGGTGTTAGCCCCAGTTGTTCCATAATTGCATCGACTGCACTTCCTTGGTTAATCTTGCGCATTCGCCGGACCAAATCCAGATTCTCACGGACCGTCAGGTCAGGGTAGGCATGTGGTGTTTCCACCAGATAGCCAACTCTTTGCCATATTGAACGTTCGCCCGGTAGTATCCTGGTACCAAAAACACTAACTGATCCGTTACTCGGTTTGATCATCCCCAACAACATGCGGATAGTTGTCGTCTTGCCGGCGCCATTCAATCCGAGAAAACCGTATATTTCACCTTGATAGATATCGAAAGAAAGGCCGTCTACAGCGGTAATTTTACCAAACCGTTTTGTCAGACCTGAAGCAGAGATCGATGGGATCCCATTCATAATAAGTCCTCCTCTTCAGTTATTTTCCCAGTTTGTCAATCGCCCTGAATATTATATACTATAAATATTGTAATATTATGGTATAAAAATTATAATAATTATAGGATACAATTTTATAATTGTCAAACTAAAATACTATAATTATTATATAATTGAGGCAGGAGGCAAGAATATGGATGGCTTCGAACGCCGAAAAGAGCAGAGCCGCGAAGATATTCGCCGGGCGGCCGGGGACCTTTTTTCAAAGTTTGGTATCGATAGAGTAAGCATTAACGATATCGCCCGTAAAGCCGGAGTATCTCAGGCGACTATTTATAATAACTTCGGCAGCAAAGAAAACCTTGTGCGCGATTACCATGGTACAATTGTCGAAAAGATTGCCAGCAGTTTCCGCGGCATTGTCATCATGAAAAAGTCGTGGGTGGACAAATTCCAGGTTTTTCTGCAATCGTGGATAGATATAGCCAACCGGTATAAATTTGAAATCGATGGTTCAGACAAAAATCAATCTCCCGACAGCGTGAACAGAGAAATCGAAGACTCACTGCGGAAATTTATTAAAGAAGGGAAAGATAACGGCAGCCTGAGATCCGACCTTTCCGATGAAGCGGTTATGATTTACATTAAGTTTTTCCAGCAAGGCATTTCCGGAAATCCTGACATTCGAGAAAAAGTAAATCACAACGCGAAACTGTCTCACGACCTGCTATCACTTTTCATTTATGGAATCATGGGAGACAGCGACGGGGAAACAAATCCACGAGTGGATTAATTCTCTTCCTTGTAATGCTCATCCCAGGCGGTGCAGGACCGCCGCAGGAAGTCATGACACATACCATGCAGGTAGCCGGCGATTTCACTCCGCTGCGACATGTTGTAACACTGCTGCAAGATGCATGGCTGGGACCCGGATGGAACTGGTTTGAGTTCGGAATCGTAGCGGGAATGTTATTCGTTTCACTGGCCGCGGCAATAATAATCTTCAGACGAGACGCATAGTAGTTAACTATATTGCCTCGTAAAAATTTGTCTTATGCTTGTGAATCCTTTATAATTATACGTATAATGCAATTCAGTTTTACGAGGTAATGATGGAACAAAAATCAGCGTGGGAACCCCAGATTCTGGGGTTTTTGTGTAGATGGTGCAGCTACGCAGGCGCCGATCTCGCTGGCACCTCCCGGAAGAAATACCCTGCCAATATGCGCATCATGAAGATCCCCTGTTCCGGCAGAATCGACCCGCTTTTCATTATGAAAGCACTGCTCACAGGGTTTGACGGCGTTTTCGTATCAGGATGCCACCCAGGAGATTGCCATTACCAGACGGGCAACTACCGAGCCCGCCGCAGGATGGCATTGACCAAAAAATTCCTGGAATATGTAGGCGTTGAACCACAACGCGTACAGGCAAGCTGGGTATCGGCATCGGAAGCCAATAAATTCGCACAGGTCTCCGAAGATGTTACGAAAGAGGTAAAAGAGGTCGGTCCTAACCGACTTTTCAGTAATAATGAACAAGAAATTACAGGAAAATCTACGCCGCGAGGCTAAGGCCCTCTTAGAACAGGGCAAAGTAGAACAGGTTATCGGGTTTGAAGCAGGCTCACTGCGGTTCTCCACTACCCCGGTTGTGATTAAGAATAAAGACGACGCAGAACGCCTGGTTATCAGCGATTTCATAACGAATAACCTGTCCAAGATGCTGCTTAAGCTTAAGGGCAAAACGGCTATTGTTGCCAAAGGCTGTGACAGCCGCTCGATTGTCAGCCTGCTGCAGGACCATAAAATAAATCGAGGTAATATCGTTATCCTCGGCGTTCCGTGCGAAGGAATTATCGATATAGAAAAAATAGCTGCCATCACCGGTAAGGACCGGGACGAGATCGATGAAATTAACCGCGACGGCGACAAGATTACAATAACTTGCGGAAAAGATAAGAAAGTAACTTCACTGAAAGACGTCATTTACGAGCACTGTTTGAGCTGTGAGACGGCTACCCCGAAAGAACATGATATTCTGCTGGGTGACACCGCCGCTCCGCCGATAGATAAGGCCGCCGCACAGAAAAAAATAGAAGAACTGGACAAGATACCGGTGGAACAGCGCTGGCAATTCTGGAAAGAGCAAATGCAAAAATGTACCCGGTGCTACGCTTGCCGCAATGTGTGTCCATCATGTTACTGCGAACGCTGCTTTGTAGAAGAATCCGAACCGCAATGGATAAAATCCGTACCGGAATGGCAGGACAATTTAGTCTTCCAGATAATACGCAACCTGCATGTAGCCGGAAGGTGTACCGATTGTGGTAACTGCGAAAGGGCCTGCCCGGTCGGAATACCGCTGCGGAGTCTTACCCGCAAAATGTACGATATCGTAGATGAACAGTTCCAGTATAAAGCTGGCAGTGATAAAAATGAATTACCGCTGATGGCTTCTTATGAAGCCCAGGAAGCGGAGGAATTGATTCGTTAAAAATGGCTAAGAAGATTAATAAAAAAGAAATCGGCAGACTGCTGGAAGAGTGGGCGAAAGAATTCGCGGTGTTTGTTCCTTCACTTGAAAAAGGTATTTCCAAACCGGCAAAATGGGATGGCAAGGATGTTAGTTTTATAGAGAAGTACCGCAATACTACCGTGCCTCCTAAGAGTCTGTTTTTTCCGCTTTTGGAAGAAATGTTCCGCTATGAGAAAGACGGTAAAGGTTACCAGGTGACTGCACCTGCAGATGGAAATCAAAAAACTCTAATCTTCGGGGTGCGTCCCTGCGATGCGAGTGCCCTGGCGATGCTTGATACGGCTTTTGCCGACGGTTATCAGGACCCGTATTACCTCGATCGCCGCAAAAACTCAGTACTTATTGGCATGACCTGTATAAATCCTTACGACTCCTGTTTTTGCACCTCGCTGGGCAGCAGCCCTTCTGAGATAAAGAATGTTGATATTATGCTGACCG
>DEUU01000003.1 GCA_002362735.1 Dehalococcoidia bacterium UBA3254 | reverse complement strand
GAATGGTCCGCGAACAAATCCGCGGTGTAGAATTTATTGCAATGAATACAGATTCAGCTCATCTGGAAATCACCGAAGCCCCGGTTAGAATTGCCCTCGGTGAAAAGTTGACTCGTGGTCTGGGCGCCGGTGGAGATCATAATGTAGGCCGTCGTTCTGCCGAAGAGACCCGAGATGAGATTAAGCAAGCTATCACTGGCGCAGATATGGTCTTCCTGGCAGCGGGTATGGGAGGCGGTACCGGTACCGGTTCTATCGCGGTAGTCGCTGAAATGGCCAAACAGTCCGGTGCTTTAACGATCGCCACGGTCACCAAGCCCTTTGCTTTTGAAGGCAGCCGTCGCATGCAGGTCGCTGAAGAAGGTATTACCCAGTTAATCCAGAAGGTTGATACTCTGATTATTGTTCCTAATGACAGGTTACTGGAACTTTCGGATAACAAAACCAGCGTTGATGGTGCCTTTAAAATGGCCGATGAAATACTCTGCCATGCGGTCCAGGCGATTGCTGAAGTCATTACCGTTCCCGGTCTGGTAAATCTGGATTTCGCAGATATCAGAGCGATCATGAAAGATGCCGGTCCGGCATGGATGTCTATGGGACGCGGCTCTGGCCAGAACAGGGCTGTGAATGCGGCTAAAGAGGCTTTGGCGAGCCCAATGCTTGATGTTAGCATCACCGGTGCCAAGGGTGTTTTATTTAACGTCGCTGGCGGCAGTAGCCTGACCCTTTTCGAGGTTAGCGATGCGGCTAAGGTGATCGGCGAAGCAGTTGATCCCGAAGCCAATATTATCTTCGGTGTTAACGTGGACCCGAATATGGGCAACGAAGTTAGATTAACCTTGATCGCTACCGGGTTTGCTTCTCGAGATCAGATTTCCGGTGTAGCCAGAGATAAAGAAATTATGAAGACTCTTAAGAGTCTGAAATCTGAAGATGATCTGTCAGTCCCGGCATACATGAGATACAGAGGATCTTATACCAGAAAATAAAGTCCCGGGTTTTGGTTTCCCATGATCATAGCCATGGTTTAATGCCAGGTGGGGAGCGGTAAAGTCCAATCTCCCTTTATCGCTCCCTCTCCTCAATCGACGGCTTCCTTCATCAGAAGCATAGGGGGTTCTAACGGTGAAAGAAATTAATATAGAGGATAAACTTTCCACCTTTATAAAAGAATTTAGTGATGACCTCTATAGTCTGGAACTGTTATTATTCTTTAGCCGTCATCCTAATGCCAGATTTAACCGAACCGTGGTTCTTCACGCACCTATAGTATCGGGTAGACAATTTGATACCAGTATCGCCTTAAGAAGGTTGATTGATAAAAAACTTGTAATTACTTATGCAGAAAACGGTATTACGTTATATGCTTTGACAAAAGAAGAGCCAGCACACTCTCTGGCAGCCGGTCTGGTAAATATAGATCAGAGACAATGGCAAATGATTCTGGAACAAATTTTGGATTCTCAAGGAATAGAGTAACCTTAAAAATTGAAATCTCATGACATCCGGTTGAATTTAATTACTCCTTTTATTTTACTTTCTCCTTCCACCGATGTCATTTGACATACCGGATACCTCCCTTAATTTCCGCTCTCCTTCCTTAGGAAATTAAGGGAGGTAAATCCATTCCCTTCCGTTAAAGTATTTTCTCATAAAGATCAACCTCTTCCGAAATATATATTTTCCCGGATACAGAAAACCGCCAGCATTTAATCTATAGCTAAATTTTGATATAATTCAAAACGTATTATGAATTATTATCTTGGCATCGATATCGGGTCTATCAATGTTAAGTTAGCTTTGATAGATGCAAATGGGGCTGTCCTTTATCTTGATTTTCAAAAGATTACCTCAAATCCGAAGGCATCGGTTAACGTCCTGCTTGAGAAATTACGTCATAAAGTTCCTCTGGAAAAGATTTCCGCAGCAGGTGTTTCAGGTGCCGGGAAAGCCATTATTCCTCAGGATTTTCAATGGGTGGAATATAGCAGTTCTCTGGCGATCGCTTCAGGCTTGCTTCAGCACTATCAGGATGCCCGGTCTATCATTCAAATCGGCGGCCAAAGCTCATTAGTCATTGAACTGGAAGATGGTCTCAAGAGGCCCTGGAAGGTAGCTTCGAATCCATTATGTGCCGCGGGAACCGGCCGTTTTCTGGAACAACAGGCTTATCGTCTGGGCATCAAGATCGAAGATTTTGCCGAACTGGCTTTGAAATTTCAAGGGAATGCGCCGCGAATAGCTGCCCGATGCAGTGTTTTTGCTAAAAGCGATCTTATTCATCTCCAGCAAAAGGGAGTTTCTGTAGAGGCTATGCTTTATGCTTTGTGTGAAAGCATTGCCCGTATGGTGATGGCACTTAAGAAAGGCGTTTTTGCCGAACCAGTTTATTTTGTGGGTGGAGTGGCGGCGAATGGGGCTATCGTGAAAGCATTGAATCAAATGCTTTCAGCCAGGAACGGCCATCCGGTAAAGATTACCATCCCGGACAATTATTTGTATCTGGAAGCGATCGGATCAGCCTTATTATCGGTCGGTAAAAATTCGAAAGTACAATTATTGCCGCAAGCTGACCAGATTCAGAAATACATGGAATTACCGAAGCTTCAGGAAGTGCCCGTACCGGACAACATCCTGAAGTGCCGGATTACTGAATCGTGCACGGGGTATTTAGGCGTGGATGTCGGTTCGACCAGCACTAAAGCCGTAATCCTTGATGAAACCGGGAAGAAAATTTTAGCCAAGAATTATTTAATGACAGCCGGGCGTCCGGTAGACGCGGTCAAACAGGTCTTTACTAATCTGGTCAGAGACAGCGCCGAAAAAGTGACCATCAAAGGAGTAGGAGTAACTGGGTCCGGGAGGTATCTGATCGGGAGTTTAATTGGCGCTGACTTGATTAAAAATGAGATTACGGCGCAAACCCGGGCGGCCATGGAAATAGATCCGGAGGCGGATATTATTGAAATCGGAGGACAGGATTCCAAGCTTGTCATTAAGCGCAATGGGGTAGTCGTGGACTACCAGATGAACAAGGCCTGTGCTGCCGGAACGGGCAGTTTTATAGATGAAATGGCGGAAATGCTGGGCCTCTCGGTAAAAGATGGCGAATTTGCTAATCTGGCATTCAATGCCGGTCATACCATCGACCTGGGCACCCGGTGTGCAGCCTTTATGGGACAGGCAGTTCCTGCGGCGCAGAAAGAAGGTGTTACAGCGGAAGTGATTGCAGCCAGTCTTGCTAATTCCATAGCCAAGAACTATCTGTCCAAAGTGGTAGGTACGCGGAAGTTTAGCAACAAAATCATTTTGACCGGAGCTGTATTTTATAATAAAGCCGTGGTTTCCGCTTTTAAACAGCAACTTCCAGAAAAACAATTGCTGGTAGCAGAACACCGAGAGGTCAGCGGAGCGATGGGCGCCGCTCTTCTCGCGAAAGAAGCGACGGGAGAAGAACCCTCCAGGTTTAAAGGGTTTCAGAAGGTAATTGACGCGGAATGTAATTTATCCATCTTTACCTGTCACGGGTGTGATAATAATTGCGCCATAACCCAGATGAAAGTCCCGGGTGAAAAACCAACCTTCTACGGAAGCCGCTGTGATAAGTATGATAGTACTCTTGCTCAAGCTCGCAAAGAAACATTCTTTGATGAAAGAGAGAAGCTGCTTTTTCGAGAATTTAATGAAAATAACGGCGTGGGACCTCTTGTGGGTATTCCACGGTCGCTTCTCGTATATGATTATGCCCCCTTGCTGATCGGCTTTTTAAATGCTCTGGGAGCTAAAGTGGTCCTTTCCAGCAAGACAAATAAAGAAATTGTAGAAAAATCAGTGGAGCTGGCTTATACCGATAGTTGTTTCCCGATAAAGCTGGTACACGGTCACGTTTCATCCCTGAAGGATGCAGATTTTATTCTCTTTCCATGTGCGATCCGGCTGGGAGAAAAGGAAGGCGCGGAGAACCAGAAATATGCCTGTCCTCTTGTTCAGGCTTCACCTTTCATTGTGCGGAATGTGCTTGATCTGGAGAAGAAACTATTAATACCTGTTATTGATTTTAGCCAGGGAAATGAAAGTGTCATCCGCAATTTGAGGGATGTCGCCGTTAAAATTGGTTTTTCACCGGCGCTGGGCTATAAAGCAGCCCTGGCCGGAATTGAGTCTCAGAATAAATTTGAGTCGGACAGGGCAGCTCTGGGGCAAAAATTATTAAAACAGTTAGTAGAAAGCAAGAGGCTGGGAGTGGTCCTTCTTTCCAGATCATATATGTCACAGGATGCCGGGGCAAACTTGGGTATTTCTGAAAAATTAGCCCAATTAGGCGTGGAGCCAGTCCCACTGGACTTCTTACCGCTTTCTTCCATAGACCCCAGAAAATACTCCGACCGCCCCTACTGGTCTTATGAGAGCCGGCTGTTAGCGGCGGCGGATATCGTCTCACATAATCCTCATCTATATGGGCTGGCATTAACCAACTTCGGCTGCGGGCCTAACTCTTTTATTTTGAAAGAATTGGAAGATGTCATGGGTGGTAAACCCATGGGGCAGATGGAAATAGATGAACACGCTGCTGAAGCGGGGCTGGTGACCCGTCTGGAAGCCTTTGTGGATACGATTCAGGGGTACGCCCGCCAGGGTAGACCGGCGGGGAATCCCTCCATGGATATCTACCGGGGTACGACTGCTATCGTGAGCATGGGGAAAACTTTAATTATTCCCCGTATGGCGCCTCATGCCGACGTGGTAGCCGCTGCTATGGAGGCTTTCGGAGTCAAAGCGGTCTCCCTTCCAGAACCTGACGAAAGGAATATTCTTTACAGTAACCAGGTCACTTCTGGAACGGAATGTCTACCCTACAGGGTCACACTAGGAGACTTTCTCAGATTCTATTACGAAAACGGGCATCATTTAAAAGATGTTGAAGGGTTTATGAGCGGTTCTTACGGTCCCTGCCGGTTGGGGAAATATGCTATTGAGCAAATCCGTATCCTGAAGGATATTGGTTTTAATTTGCCGATCCGGACGACAGTCTCTAATAACGCCTATCGTGACATTGGTCTGGGACCGGGATTCGAGCGTCTGGGATGGAAAAGTATTGTTGCTGTAGACTATCTACAAAAGTTGTTATGGCGTGTCCGTCCCTATGAGAAGGAGAAAGGCGTCTCCGATAAACTCTTTGATAATTATTTACAAAAAATAGTGGAAAAAGTCAGGGCTAAGGCAGATTTCAACGATGTTCTAAGACAGGCTACGGCAGAATATAAAGAATTAATTGATTTTTCTTTGCCCCGCCGACCACTGGTAGGCATCAACGGCGAGATCTATCTGAGGTCAAACCAATTCAGCAATAAAGACCTGGTTAAATCCTGCGAGGCTGCCGGACTTGAAGTAGTGGTTTCTTCGATGGGTGAATGGATGAAATACACCTCGCATCGTAATCTTGAAGATGCCATTAATGACAGACAATTTAAGAAGATCTTGATGAGTTATCTTAAAAAACGCATCCAGGAAAGTGATGAGCAGAAGATTGCGCGATGCTATTCAGAGGTCTTAAAAGAAAAAGAACCCTCTACGGCCGAAATATTAGAAAAATCAGGCCATTATCTCTCATCAAAGTGCGGCAGCGAAGCTGTACTTAGTATTGGCAGCGGGATTGATTGGCTGGAGAATCCGGAGTTTGCCGGTGTGATTTCAGTGATGCCACATGGATGCATGCCCGGAGGAATTGTGGCAGCCATGGCAGAGACATTCAGCGCGGTTTTCCAAAAACCGTGGATTAACCTGACTTACGATGGTTTTCTGGAGACTAATAATGCCATTCGTATCAATGAATTCGCCGAATTAGTCAGGTTCTGTAATAACCAAGATGAGAAAACTGCTCCTGCTGGTCTTAAAAAATAACGGATAAAACTTATTAATGCTTCTTTTCCAGAATACCCCGACCATTTTAGGTCGGGGATGTAGGCACTCTGCGTTAGCAGAGCAGGCGTAAGCCTGGAATCATCAATGCCCCGACCGTAAGGTGGTGGGAAATTTATTTCTTCCGGGTTTGCTTGATTAGCCCAGAGAGCTCCAGTTCTACATTTCGCAATCTGAGGGCGATAATGCTGGCAATATTCTGCATCAGGATCAAGCCGAGAGATGAATCAGAGCGCATGAGTGCTAACAAAGGCTCTCGTTCAATTGCCAGGACCTTGATATCGGTCGAAGCCACTACGCTGGCTGTGAGGATAAATGGAGGCACGAAAAAAGACCATCCGAAGGCCTGGCCTTCAGATACGGTAGTAAGGGGAATGCTCATTCCGGTGCCCACCTCAGCCTGCACCGTAGCTTGTCCTTCTTCTACAATATAAAGCTTCGGAGACTGCTCACCTTCTCGGCAAATTACAGCATCTTTCTTATACGCCTCAATAAGGCCGAGAGATCTGACTTTTGACCGTTGATTTTCATTCAAGCCGCTTAAAATCTCCCCAGTCGGTCCCATATTTCCCTGGGTTGCGACGGCCGCAGGTTTGTGTGCCGCGATTTTCGTAGGTGTCAAAGATCCGAGAATAGACCCCACCAGCAGTGGATCGATGTTCCGTTCGCCGCCACATTCTGGTCGGTAGCAGGTCACATCGCTAAAAATACAAACCTGATTGCAGCCAGGGCATTTTTTAGGGGGCAGGCTATCCTGGAGGTAATAGCCGCATTTTACGCACATCCAGTGTGTCATGGACCATCTCCTTCTCATTATTAATCTAGATAGTTTATATTATAGGTTAAAAAGATTGCAAGGGTATGTGATGAATATCAATGTAAAAAGCCAGTCCGTAATTTAAAGGCTGGCTTTTTACATACTGAGAGGTAAGTTTATTCTGATTACACCAGTTGTTTGGACTTGAGAGCTACGATAATATAGCTCTTGGCGCCTACAACATCTTTCACTGAAGGAGTACCTCGTAAGATTTCCAGTAACGTGATCGGTTTATCAATATCAATTTCTATCCAGGCGCTGCCATCTTCAGATCCACCCTTGCCTTTGACGAGTATATCCCCGCTTTTTATGAGGTGCTTTTCCAAAAGGGCTATTTGCTCGTTGTCTACAGGAGGGGCGATATCAATTTTCAATCGTCCTTTATAAGTTCCATTCTCTTCATCAAAAACGAGCGAACTCATCTTGGCCGTAGTCTCATGAGCAGTGGAACTTTCTTTCGGGCTCACGGAACGAGTGATAGCTTCCGATTTTTCCTGAAGTTTAATTTCCTCTGGTTTAACGCGAACCGGGCTGGAGGGTATCGCAACCTGTTCATCAGATACAGGTGTGATTGTATTTTTATTTTCCGATCCGGCGTTGCCTATCACCTGCTGCATTTTTTGCTGGATTTCAAGCATTAACCGGCTGGATTCCTCAATCTGGCTACGCACCTTGTTTTTGGCGGCGATGACGATTTCTTCGGCCTGCTGACGAGCCTTTTGCAGTATCAGTGCAGTCTCATTGTCGGCGTTTTTCCGGGCTTCTGCCTGAGCATTAGCTAATAACGTTTCTTTTTCTTTTTGGGCCTGGGCTCTGGCTTGAGCAATGATATCTTTAGCTTCTTTTTCGGCGGCTTCAGTCGCGGTACTGCGTATAGAAGCTATAGCCCGTTCTACTGCCTCGGTGGTCTTCTGGTGTACGGTAGCCAGTTCAGAGGCCGCTTTTTCATTTAATTCATTGGCTGAGCGTTTAATCTCTCCAACTTCTTTTTGCGCATCCTCTATTATTTGGCGGGAACTCTGGGTGGCTTCTCTCCTGGCTTCAGCCAGCAAATTATTAGCCTCTTCTTTGGCAGTTTGAAGCGTTCTAGTGGTGATTTTTGCGGCTTCTTCTTTCGCGTTACGGAGTACAGATTCCACTTCCTTTCGCGTCTTTTCTTTAGCTTCCCGACGAGTTATTTCTTCCGCATTTTTGACGAGTTGTTCTACTTTTTGTTGCGCTTGCGAAATAAGCAGTTCGCTATCTTGCCGGGCCTTTTCCTTTGCTTGATTGATAATTTGAACGGACTCTTCCCGGGCTTTAGAGGTAAGACTGGTAGATTCCTGGTAGGCTTTAGTTAAAATCAGCTTAGCCTCTTTATCCGCTATTTCTCGAAGCCGGTCTTTTTCTTTTTGCAAAGACGCGACCAGTTTTTGTCGAAAATCCTCAATAATAAGTTCCGGTTCGTAGACTTCCGTCCTATCTCTTTCCGGGGCTGTTACCATGTCCATATCTCCTTTCTCGGGTTGTGGCACATTCATCTTTCATCCCCATTCGATAAATCTCACCCTGTTCTCCCCAATCCAATTCTGAGAGACTTATCTCCAACCAGAACTTAAATTAAGAAAAAAGGTCTTTTTCTCAAGATATTAATGAGAATCTATATCATCGGTGACTTCAAAGGAACTTAGCCTGTTATTATTCTAGGAGATAGCAAAAAAATGTAAATGAGCAGTTAGTCATACCGGGTATAGTACTTTCGAATTGAATTAGTACTGGTCCCTGGCAACAGCTAAGATTGTTGCTTTAACGAATCAACTCTGATATCTTAGGAATTATAGTCTGCTCTCAAGAGGGAGTACTGATTGAAAAAATACAAAAAGTTTGCTTTATGCTTAATTCGAAATAATTGCCTCCTTTTACAGAAAGAAGAAGGTTCGGACAAATATCTTCTGCCTGGAGGCAAGGCTGAGGAAGAAGAAGGGGCTATACAGGCTCTCTGCCGTGAAATAAAAGAGGAGCTCGGGGCTGAAGTAGACATTTCTTCGCTGAATTTCTTGGGCGAATTTATAGACCAATCATCCGGTAAACCGGGTACTAAAGTTCATATCGACCTTTATCAAGGTGATTGCCAGGGACAATTGAAGCCCTGCTCTGAGGTCCGGAAATTGGTCTGGTTTAAAAAAGATGATGATTGGACCAGGCTGCCGCCGGTCACCCGCAATAAGATTCTACCGGCATTGATTGAAAAGGGGTTGTTGACATAATATTATGTTTAAAAGAGATTCAACCAGTTTTACTTTGAAGCCGGAGTTGTTATCGCCGGCAGGGGACTGGGAAAGTATGAAGGCTGCGGTAGCCAATGGTGCAGATGCAGTCTATCTTGGAACGAGAGAATTCAACGCCAGAGTGCACGCCAAAAATTTTTCTCTGGAAGAACTGGGGAGAGCAGTTAGCTATTGTCATAGTCAGGGTGTGCGAGTGTATCTGACCATGAACACTCTGGTGAAAAACAGCGAACTGCAGAGGTTTTTTGAGACTCTTTCACGAGCTTATGCTTTGGGGATAGACGGCGTAATTCTACAGCATCTCAGTTTTGTAGAGATAGTGAAAAAGAATTTTCTTGATCTCGCCGTCTTCGTTTCCACTCAAGGCGCCATAGGTAATACTGCCAGCGCATCCCTGCTAAAAACAGCGGATCGGATCATTTTACCGAGGGAAATGCCGCTTTCAGAAATAAAAAAGATCCTTAGCTCCGGGGTCAACGTTGAAATCTTCGTGCATGGAGCACTGTGTTTCAGCCATAGCGGGTTATGCCTGTTTTCCAGTTTTGTTAGCGGACGGAGTGGAAATCGTGGCTCCTGCGCTCAAATCTGCCGGCAAAAATTTAATGACGAATATCCCTTAAGCACTAAAGAATTGTGCCTGGTGCGGCGGATTCCTGAGTTTATCAAAGCTGGCATCACGGCTTTTAAAATTGAGGGTCGGATGCGATCGGCTTTGTACGTCGCGGTGGCGACCCGGCTTTATCGTAAAGCTATAGATTCATTTCTATCCGGTGATTTTCAGATCCCGCAAAAAGAGCTCGAAGAAATTGAAATTGTGTTTAATCGGGAGTTCACCGAAGGCCTGATCAGTGGAGAAAAAGAATTGATATCTCCGGAAAGACCGATGAACCGTGGGGGGAGCCTGGGTGTCATCGAAAAAGGTGAAATCGTGCTGAAGCGTTCTGTGGCTGTGGGAGACGGTCTGGGCATCTGGAACCGTGACAATGTCACCGGAGCTGTTGTCCAGGAGATAATCAGGGACGGTCGAAAAATAGAATCTGCTGGAGCCGGAGAGAAAGTGAATCTGGGAATCGGGGCTAAAGACGGTTCGCGGATTTTTCTTACCTCCTCGCCCCGCATTAAGACAGCTCCGGATTTTTCGATTAGAAGGGAGCCTATCAGGATTACTCAAAGGCGGCCAGTCCAGGTTATTTTACCCAGAATCGTTAAACAAAGAGCTCCCTTGCTCCAGCGTTTTATGGCCAGGGCCTATTCTCTTGAAGAAGCCAGGCAGATCGCCAGATCAGAGGCGGATATCGTCTTTTATGATATCTTTGCGTCGGATTTTCCCGAACCAGGTGAATGGAAAGAACGAACCGTCCTCGGAGCTTATCTTCCACGTATTATGAATGATGCGGAACTTTCCCGTGCCATCGCCGCACTCGTACGCAAGAAGCCGGGAGCGATTCTAACCGGTAATATTGGATTATTAACACGCCGGGTACTTTTTAATCAGCCGGTTTACCTGGACTATTCGTTGAATATATTTAACGATATTGATAGTTTGTTTTGTCGTAAATATGACGTTATCCCCATTCTTTCACCGGAGCTTTCAATGGTGGAATTAACCGGGTTCAGGGACCGGCAAGCGGTAATATTCTGCCATGGAGATGTAGTCCTGGTGAATACTAAAATCGAAATTAAAGATGACAGGCTGCGAGATGAAAAAGGGTTCGTCTTTCCGGTTCGCAAAGAAGACAGCTATTGGCAAATCTTGAACAGTCGTCCTTTCGGTATGTTCAACGATATCCGGAAAATGCGTACCATCGGATTCAACCAGTTTTATATCGATCAGAAGGGCGAAAGCGCTAACGAGGTGCTCTTATATCGTGATATGTTGAAACAACCGCTCCAGGACCGCCGGATGCGAAAAGGGTATACTGCAGGTCATATCTATAAAGGGGTAGAATAATAGGGAAAGCATTCATTAACTGGCAGGTGCAATATGTTTGAATCATTAACAGAAAAGCTGGGCAAGATTTTTAGCCGGCTCAACAATAGAGGGAAACTAACTGAAAAAGATGTCGATGAAGCCATGCGCGAAGTACGTCTGGCCCTGTTGGAAGCGGATGTTAATTTTAAGGTTGTCAAAGAATTCGTTGCCAAGGTAAGGGACCGTGCTGTAGGGACGGGCGTATTAGAGAGTTTAACTCCCGGTCAGCAGATTATCAAGATCGTCAACGAAGAATTGACGGCGATTCTGGGCGGCGGACAGAGCAAATTAAATCCGGCCGGGCATCCTCCGTCCATCATTATGCTGGTAGGTTTACAGGGTTCGGGTAAGACCACCACGGCGGCGAAACTGGCTTTTAACCTGAAACACTCCGGGCAGAATTCGTTGCTGGTGGCAGCCGATACACGGAGACCGGCGGCAATCCAGCAACTGATTACGCTGGGCAAGCAATTGGATATTCCGGTTTATAACGAAGACCCATCGATCCCGGTGAAAGATATTTGCGTTCATGCGGTAGCCAGAGCCAGACAAACAGCCGTGGCCTGGGTAATAGTGGATACGGCGGGACGGCTTCACATCGATGATGAGCTGATGGGAGAGTTGAGCCAGATCAAAGATGAAATCCATCCTAACGAAATTCTACTGGTGGTAGACTCCATGACGGGACAGGATGCGGTCAGAGTAGCGGAGGAATTTAATGCTAAAGTAAACTTGACCGGCCTGATTCTGACAAAGCTGGATGGAGATGCCCGTGGGGGTGCGGCTCTTTCGATCCGCTGGGTGGCGCATGTACCCATCAAGTATATCGGAGTGGGTGAAAAGGCGGACCAATTTGAACCTTTTTATCCGGACAGGCTGGCTTCCAGAATTCTGGGAATGGGAGATATGCTCACCTTCATTGAGAAGGCGGAATCAGCTTTCGATCAGAAAAAAGCCGAAGAACTCCAGAAAAAAATGGAAAAATCGACCTATGATCTGGAAGATTTCCTGGGCAACCTGAAAGAAGTCCGGAAAATGGGTTCTTTAACTCAAATGATTTCTATGGTTCCCGGCCTCTCCAAAGTGGCAAACAAGATCAATGAAGACGAGCAGGAGAAGCAACTTAAAAAAGTCGAAGCGATCATACTTTCGATGACCCCGGCGGAAAGGCATAATCCGAATATGATCGACGGCAGCCGGCGCCGGAGAATAGCCGGTGGGAGCGGGACACAGACTCAGGATATTAATCAACTGTTGAATCAGTTCCGGCAAATGCAGAAATTAATGAAAATGGGCATGAAAGGTAAGCTGAATCCGAACATGCTAAAAATGTTCAGGTAGACACCCCAAATCCGGATTCCGGCCCCCGGTCGCAAAAAGGTCCGGGGTGATATTTCTTCGCCGGAAGACATGAAAGCCGGAAGAAGTAGCCAGTCTGGCGGTATTTTTAGCTTCCGAAGAGTCTGAATATATTACCGGTTCGGCTATCGTGATTGACGGCGGCTGGTTATCTGCTTGAGTAAAACCCGGAGGAACCGATGCTCAGCTCTATCGAGAAAAAAAGTAAAATTGAGACCGTGGTCAGGACTTGCCGCGTTATTGAAAGAATGAATCGAAATAGTCCGGATGTCAGCCGGAGTGAAAACCTGTACTACAGAATGCTGACCGATTATTTCACCAATATTATGAATGCCAAAAATAACGGGAAAAAGCTGGCTTTGCACACGGTTTTTATTCCAGCGGAAATCCTCTACGCGATGGATATTGTACCGATGCATGGGGAGACGTCTACGTGGATGGCCGCCATTTTTACGGGTGAGAGTAACGATGTTCTGGC
>DEUU01000123.1:1023-15947 GCA_002362735.1 Dehalococcoidia bacterium UBA3254 | reverse complement strand
CCTCGACGAAAACGGTATTTACGGGATTTGCCATGGCTATCATGACGAAATGGGACTCGATGGTCTCATGGATTTTTGCAGAGTGCACGCTGCATTTTCCATTAGAAAGGAGCTCGTAGCAATTTTCGATATCCTGTTCCGGGATTTTATCAAATTCATCAACCAGGACGATCTTGTTCTTCGCGTAAGCCAGAACACCCAGCTCACCATTTGAAAGATTACAGACAAGCCCGGCTCGCGTGGCATTTGCCCCCACCAGCTCGATATCCGTACCCAGTTTTCGGGTAATGATATCCCTGGCCAGAGATTTACCACCAGCCGGGTCTCCGACTACCAGGACATGGACCGGTTCTTCAGGAGTGGAGAAAAGGGCACAGGCCAGGGCTCTCTTAACTACCTCGCTGCCCTCGAGCTCCGAAAAGAAGGTTTCGGCAAAACCGGAAAATCCGACCTCCTGAGCACGTTTCACTACTTCGCTGATAGGCGCAAGATCAGAGTCCCTTCTTTTATCAGACCTCATCGGTACGTATTCTTGAGCGGCCTGTTTTATTTCCTCAAATTCCGCATTTATGTCTTTCACTTTTTTAATATTGTAGTGAGGTCCATGATTTTGATGCTGACCACAGAAAAACTCACTGCAGTCAGTACAAAAGATTTCCGCATTTTCCTGGCAGACAAAACAAGGTTTTATGGTCATTTTGCAGACCAGCAGCCTATCAGCCTGAAGATTCCGCACAGTATTGGAATGACGCATATTTAAAACATGCTCAACGGAGGTAATAACGGCTTTGGAGGCATCCGCCAGCGTGATCGTAACAAGATCTTCAGAGATCGAAATATCGCGAATATTTTGATGGGCAATAATATTTCTCGCCACCTGGATAATGCGTTCGCCTTTTTTCGCCAGACCCAGTTCGGAAACCGATCTTTGAGCCACTTTTTCCACACTATCCAGCCCCATACTTTCGAGTGTTCTCCGCTCGGTCTGAGTCAGATTCGGAATATTGTTAAGCTCCATCAACTACCTCCGAAACCCCGCAGAAGCAAATTCGATTAGACTATTTTAGTGTTTTTCACACACAAAGTATAGTTAGCCAAAAGTACCGAACCTGTTTCGATTTTGGCGGTGGACGTCATTTTTTTGAAGGGGTGCCCCTTTTAACTAGAGAAGGATCGGGAGACAACGCAGAAAAAATCATTTGCAAGGGGACCCTTTGCAACAGAAACCTTTGATGGGGAAGGAGAGGATCAAATTGAAAATCCTGTTCTAACTGGCGGTTGTAGCCAACTGCTTCCAGCGGCGGTCGGGCAAAGCTACCCGTACCAGTTCCCGATTATATTCAATAACCGTTCCTTTCATTTTCAGGCCGGATTCACATAAGATGCGAGTGAACTGGCAAAAGGGCGAATAATCCATATAAACCGAAAGCAAACCATGGTCGTCCGCGCAGATGATCTGCACTTTTCCCCCGAGGTCTCTGGCACGCATTACGGAAGCCCTTTGCAGTTTGTTTTCTATTCTCATCTTATTCCTCCGATGTCAGAACAAGGCTCTTATATCCTGGGTAACAATCTCCATAAACCGGGTTAGCAGTTTGGTACCAGGATTTAAGTACCATCTGAATTATTAGTCGTTCTGCACAGAGCAAAACACCTGTAGATTTTTAGAGCCCTTGATAATGAAGCGCGGGGAGCGTTTTATGAAATTGGAATGAAGCCGCGGCAATAGATAATCAATTTGGCGATGTTTCTGCGGCGGATGACGGTTTGTGGCATCGGGTACACTGATCGTTGGTATACTGATGGCTGGCATGACCTTCTGGATATGGATTACTACCGGTCAAACCATGGCAGGATAAACAGTCAGTATGGCCTGCAATTGGGTGAGGTATATTAGAGCCGCTTGAACAAGCGCTCAGCAACGCAGAAGAGCTAATCAGTACAGTCATAAAAGACCATTGTATTTTTACTGCCAGTTTCACAGAACCTTCTCAGCTTTATGGAACTCATCAGCAATCGTATGCATAGCGGCTGTTTTTTCCCGTCATACAATTAATTATAACCATAATATAGAGGATTAGTTAGTCTTTAAGAATTTTATATTTCTGCAATTTTAGCACCAACCCCGGGAAGTATACAAAATTGACACGATACTACTGACAAATCCTGTTTGGATATCAAATGAGAATAATGGCAGCATCTTTGAGAGCTAATTTTAATAGCGAACAGAAGAATTACGTGATAGAATAGTCGCATCTCCAGCTGGACGCAAAGCAAAACCCGCAGAGGAAGTCTAGATGACGAAACTAGTCAGGAAATTAGGCAAATATAACGTGACGGCGTTTACTATCATGGCCGTGGGAATAATCCTGTTTTTACTAACGCCACTGCTACTCTGGCTGTTTAATTTCGACTCAGATATACTGGGTGTGCTGATTTTTATAATCGGATTGCTAATGTGGCTAACCGGACTAATTGTCAGGAAGGTTAAATCCTGACTCTCTTTGCTTCGAAACAAAACTCGCTACCCACTTTAAGATTTAATCATGACCAGCAGCATTTTAAATCGCGTGATGGCTTTTAACGCGTGCGGATCGTTCGCAGGCATGATAATCATGTCGCCTTCTTTCAGGCGATGAGGTTTTCCGGAAATACTTACTTCTACTTCGCCGTCAAAAACATAGACGAGAGCATCAAAGGGAGCAGTATGCTCGCTTAATCCCTGGCCTTCCCCGAAAGCAAAAGCGGTCACCGTACCGCCCGGCTTATCGATAAGGGTCTTACTGACGATGGAACATTCTTGATAATCTATTTGACCGACCAGGCGCGAAACCTGCGCCAGATTACCAGGGCTATTCCGTTTATCATTTGGTGACATTTTTAACCTCCAGGCAGTATTTGAATTTTTTGTCCTTCAGCGGTTTGCCAGTGTAAGGGGCGGCCTTTCGGTCGCCCCAATGTTTTTATTTAGCAAGAACCGCCTGCATATCGGCTTCAGGAGTGCTGATAGGCTTGATATTGAATTTCTCCACCAGGACTTTCAGGACGTTGGGTGAGATAAAAGCCGGCAGCGAAGGCCCAAGATAGATATTTTTAATGCCCAGAGAAAGCAAAGTTAACAGTACAGCCACGGCTTTCTGTTCATACCATGACAGGACCAGAGTCAAAGGCAAGTCGTTGACTCCCACCTTGAATGCATCCGCCAGGGCAAGGGCGATTTTTATAGCCGAATAGGCATCATTGCATTGTCCAACATCCATGATGCGGGGTAAGCCTCCGATGGTACCGATATCCAGGTCATTAAAGCGGTATTTTCCGCAAGCCAGCGTCAGGACTACGGTATCGCCGGGAGTCTGTTTGACGAAATTGGTGTAATAATTGCGGCCAGGTTTAGCAGCGTCGCAGCCTCCTACCAGGAAGAAGTGTTTGATCGCGCCGGACTTTACAGCCTCAATAACCTGAGGAGCCACTCCCAGAACGGTATTACTGGCAAACCCGGTGGTGACCGAAATTCCGCCGTTAATGCCGGTAAATTGCTTGTCTTCATTCCAGCCACCCAGTTCCAAAGCCTTTTTAATAACCGGAGTAAAATCTTTAATACCGTTCGCTTGCTCCGGGATATGAGTCATACCGGGGAACCCGACGACGGCAGTAGTGAAAATTCGGTCGGCATAAGAAGCCCGTGGAATCATAATACAGTTGGTAGTATAAAGAATAGGAGCCGGTAGCCCGTCAAATTCTTTTTGCTGGTTCTGCCAGGCAGTGCCGTAATTTCCTTTAAGATGGGGATACTTCTTCAAACCGGGGTAACCGTGGGCGGGAAGCATTTCGCCGTGGGTGTAAATATTGATCCCCTTACCCTGGGTCTGCTCTAACAACTGCTTAAGATCTAAGAGATCATGGCCAGTAATGACAATGAAGGGACCTTTTTCCACCTTCAGGGGTACTGTAACCGGAGTGGGTTGGCCGAAAGCCGAAGTATTGGCTTCATCCAGGAGGGCCATGCATTTTAAATTGGTCTGACCGAACTCCATGATCAACCCCAGCCACTCATCTACGGTATGATCGGCGCCCACTGCATTTAAGCCTTTGTAGAACCAGGCGGTGACATCTTTATCTTCTTTGCCAAGGACGTAAGCGTGCCAGGCATAAGCCGCCATGCCGCGCAGACCGAAGAGCAAAGTTGAACGCAAAGAAACAATATCCTGCTCTCCGATAAATAATTCGTCCGCCTTATAGTCGGCCGCTCCCCCCAGCCTGACTTTTTCCGCCTGGACCTGATTTTTCAGTTCCTCAATGCGCTTTGGATCAAAATTAACATTGGTAACGGTCGCAAAAAGCCCCTGCATGACCAGTTCATTAGCTTTTTTACCGGGGGTCTTTCCCTGGGCTGCCCGGGCCAAGCCGATCAAGGCAGCTGTCAGCTCGTTATGTTTTCCCGCCAATTCAGGAGTTTTTCCACATACTCCCAACCGGGTACATCCTTTGCCCCCGGCGGTCTGCTCACATTGAAAACAAAACATATCGGCCATATTGCCCTCCTTAATTCCGATAATAATTTCTTCATCTGATTACATTATAAATTGACGGAAAGGCCGCGTACTATGATATAGATCATAATGATTTCACACTGATATTCCGGAAATCAACAGATATTGATATGGCGGCAATACGGGAATATAATCAGTTCATCAGAAAAAACAAGGTGTGGAAAGATGCAATTAACCAGAGAAGAAAATGAGATGCTGGAAGGGAAATACGGGTATGCGGTCCAAAAATCGATGGAGATTATGGTAGGGCTGGGAGAGTGCTACGACGCCAATAGAATGATTCCGATAGCATCAGCCCATCTGGTGGCGGGTTTTAAAATGGGTAAAGCTGGGGCTTTGCTTTGCGAAGAAATGGCCCGCAAAGGAGGTAAATTTAAAGCCTTCACTGATACTAATCCTCTGGGGATCGATCCCCTTTTATGGCAGGATCTGGGTTTCCCGGAGGAATTTGCCCGAAAATGGCTGAAACTAATAAACACCTGTGCCGAAATGGGGATGTTTCTGAGCAATACCTGTACCCCATATCTGGTAGGTCACTTTCCAAGATCGGGAGAACACATCGCCTGGAGCGAATCCTCAGCGGTAGTATTCGCCAATTCCGTCCTTGGCGCCAGAACCAACCGAGAAGGCGGGCCAAGCTCACTTGCAGCTGCATTTTGCGGGCGAGTACCGGAATACGGCTTCCACCTGGACCAGAACCGCCTGGGAGACCTGGAGATCAGGGTAACTGCCGATCTGAAGGAACTGAATGATTTTGGAGCTCTGGGTTATTTTACCGGTAAGCTGGCAGAAGACAGGGTCCCTGTCTTTACCGGCATCACGGCTCCAATTTCGGTAGACCAGTTGAAACACCTTGGCGCAGGCACCGCAACTTCAGGCAGTGTAGCCCTTTTTCATATCGTTGGCATTACACCTGAAGCACCTGACAGAGAGGCGGCTTTTGGCGGAAGGGAATTAAAAGACGGTCAAATTTTTGAATTCAGCGAAAAAGACCTGAAGGAGACCAGGGAATCGCTTTGCCGGCCAACGGAGAGACAAATTAACCTGGTAATTCTGGGTTGTCCTCACGCTTCGATCGGGGAGATCAAGGATATTTCCAGAATTCTGGAAGGGAAAAAACTGAAGCCCAGCGTAGAACTCTGGGTCCTCACCTCTCGCATCGTGAAAGATTATGCGGATCGAATGGGCTACAAAGAGATTATTGAGTCCGCCGGAGGAAAGATTCTCTCAGAATTTTGCCCTCTCCTCGCGCCGAACGGGTATTTAAAAAATCGCGGGCACAGGATTGCCGCCACTAACTCCGTGAAAATGTGCCGGATTGCCTTCATGGACTTCGACGTGAACATCCCCTCTTATTTAGGGTCCACGGAGGACTGCATTGAAGCAGCGGTGAGCGGAGCCTGGAGGTAGATGATGGATAAACTAATACTCAAAGGATGCAAAGTGGTCAAAGGGAAAGCTCAGGGAGAGGCGGTAGTATCTCAGCAACCGATCGGCTTTGCCGGAGGAGTAAATCCGGAAAAAGGACAAATTGTTGAGAAAGACCACGAGCTTGAAGGGGTGAGCATTACAGGGAAGATACTGATTTTTCCCGTGGAAAAGGGGTCTACCGGGGGAAGTGATGTAATCTATGAAATGGCCAGGCTTCACAAGGGACCCAGCGGGATCATTAACCTGCGGGCGAAATCGATTGTGGTAGTGGGAGCGATTCTCGGCGATATACCCGTCATAGATAGACTGGACGGCAACCCCCTGGAGCTGATAAAAACCGGAGACTATGTGGAAATGGACGCCGAACTAGGCATCGTGAAGGTAAGAAAGCCATAGCTCAACCGGACTATACGAATATTGACGAGTAAAAAGATAAGTGGCTATGATTAGAAAGTATTTTTGCAAGGAGGAATCTAATATGACAAAAGCCAGAATACTAATAGGTCTGACAGTATTATTAATCATGGTCACTGTTGTGCTCGCCGGCTGCGGCGGCTCTCCGACTAAAACGTCTACTGCCCCCGCCTCCAATGCCACCACTGCACCAGCTACCTCTACTACCACAGCCCCGATGACAAGCTCAACGGCTACTACGACTAAACCGGCTACTTCGACATCTACTCCCGCCACTTCCGGCAGCTCAAGCGGACAGAATATCGCAGACATTCTCAAATTAAGCACGGGCATTTCGTCTGTGAAATACGACATGGTTACCACAGCTCCAGGCCAGCCTGCGACAATTACGAAGATGTTCATGAAACAGAAAAAGATGCGTATGGAGATGAGCGCCCAGGGCCAGAACGTAGTGACTTTTGCAGACTTGGACAAGCAAACGGTCTACATGTATATGCCTGACCAGAAATCAGCTATTAAAATGAGTTTAAGCAATGTACCGAAAGCGGTCACTGAAGAAGCGGCTAACATTACCAGCAAGTCCCCCGTAATCAGCGGAACAGAAACGATAGACGGTAAAACTTGTCTGGTGATAACCTATTCGGATGCCGGGGCAACGGTGAAATCCTGGATCTGGAAAGATAAAGGACTACCGGTCCGATCTGAAGTTACGGCAAAAGACGGCACAATCGTCACCGAATTCAAAAATTTTGATTTTTCAACTCTTGATGACAGCTTATTTGAGCTACCCGCAGACGCCAAGATCATGGATATGGGGGGAATGATACCCGGTGGTATGCCCACCAACTTCCCGAAATAATTTTTCTTACTCGTGATCTGAAAATGATATTGGGGGCGACCTTATTGGTCACCCCCAATCTTTCATACGTCAACTTTCCATTGACCGTTGCGCCAGAAGCTGGGGAATCAGCCGGGCAAGAGAGGGACGTTTGAACAGCAAACTTCTTCCCACCTGTACCAGCAAGCCGGCGAAATCCCCGTTATTCATAGATGATAGAATAGCCTCCTCCCGGCCTTTCAAACACTTGATTGCCGCGGAGAAATCAGCATCATTCAACTGCTCGATCACCTGATTCCGGAAACTCCGGCGGCGGCCGATTTCCCCCTGGAAAAATCGAAGCCGCGCTTGCGCGGTAAACACCCCACCCGTATAACCAGCCTCTCCATGCAGTGACTTTTCCACGATTTCGCTGCCTAACTCAGCCGAACGGATACAGGGTCCCATGCCGAAACCAAAAGTAGGATCCTGAAAGCCACCCGCTTCACCGATAAAAATCAGATTATTCTTCTCAAGGTCCTGAGTCCCATCCCCGCAGACGATCGCTCCGGAGAAATGGTCTTCAGCGACACATTCTTTGAGAGTAAACGACAGAGAAGGCCGGAACTGAGAATAGCACTCTTTGATACTGACCTTCAGATAACCGTGTTTCGCTGAAACAGCGGCAGTGGCATGATGCCCGTCCGGGTAAGATATAAGGTAGCCGTAACCAAAAGGAGAGACGCCCCGGGCAAAAAAGACCTCGACAGCCAGAGGAGTCAGTCCCGGGCCACAAACTCTCTCACCGAATGCAAAACCTTTAATTTCGAGAGGACTTAACCCGGCCATTTTCCGCGCAGATGAAAAAGGGCCGTCAGCTGCAATAATAAATTTAGACCGAAACTCCTCCCCGGAAGTGGTCCGGACTCCGGTGAACACACTTTCATTTGACAATAAGGCGGACACTTCGCAATCAAGACGAATTCCAGCTCCTGAGATAGCAGCCTGCCCTGCCAACCAGCAATCAAATGAATCCGTAGAAGGGCCGCGTTTCACCAGGTAGAGAACGGGGCTTTTAAAATGAAATTTAACCGGCTCGTTCTCAGGGGTCCATACAGTTATGCTGTCAACCGGACTCTGACAGGGGATATTCAGTTTGATTATTGGGATTTCCCAATAAGGGAAACCTTGAATATTTTCCCCGATCCGCCCGCCGATAACAGAAGACTTCTCCAAAACTAATACGCGCAAGCCACTGCGGCGTAAAAAACAGGCGCAACTTAATCCGGAGATACCGGCACCGATGATAATGACATCAAACATGGATGATTTCCCTTAATGACAATTAAACAATTGCATTGTAAAACTTTGAATACCGTAATGGCAACCTGGTCGGCAGAACCACCTAAAGGCTCATCCCTTTCAAAAGCTGCTCAGCTTCCGCAACGGTAATCTTTCCCTGCCGCAAAGATTCCAGGATAACCAGCGGTGAATCTTCGGGGAGTGCACAGTGAGCCGGACGCTCCGCAATATCAACGGCACTGGTAGAAACATCTTCCCTCGCTTTCTCCGAAGCATTCGGCTGTGAAGGAGAATGTGAATCTACTTCCACATCTCCGTGGTTAGCGACAATCCGGATCTCCGGCGGATTCCCTCCGGTTTTTGGTCCGATGGAGCCCACCATCCTCTTTCCGGAAGCTGATTCCGGTCCCTGGCGAGTGACCCTGACCAGGGGTATATCAGAGTGAATGTCACCATTGCGGGTACCGATATCCAATCGCGCCGGGATATTCGAAGGTAAAGAAAGATGGATATTTCCGTTAGAATTCCGGATAGACCAGTCACCGGAGGGTACGATGGACCAGCCTTCGAAATCGCCGTGACCAAGATTTACCTCCAGATTGGTAAATTGAGCCTGTTTCATTTCAAGATTACCCCTGGAGACCCGGAGCAAACCATTATTAGCTTCAATATCTGATAACTCCACATTGCCGTTGCTGCTCAGGAGATTAATACCCGGGTTCTTTTCCGTGACGAGACTGCGTTCAAACAAACGGCTGAAGTCCATCGCCCACCAGCCAATTTTTTCACCCAACCCCTCGCCCCAGTTTTCCCATTCTTTCCCATCCCAGTGCAGCCAATCCCAGGCAGGCCCGCTCTGGGAGGTGGAAGGGGGGTCCGGGGGAAGAGCCGGAGGGTCAGGAATTTCAACCTGAACAAAATGCTTCACCCGGAGATCGCCATGACCGGAGACGATGGATAGCGTACCCTTCTGGTCTTCAATCTGGATATCCCCTTTTCCCGTCATAAGCTGAATGCGGGAGTAAACATCTTTGACCTGAATATCAGCTTTCCCGGCAAATATCTGCGTCACCCAGGGTTTATTCCGCGGAAGTATCAGGGTGAATTCCGCGCTACGATTATGAGGAATAAAGACCTTTAGACGGCGGCCGGATGAGTCCAACTGGATGTCCTGCCAGTGTTTTTCATCGAAATCCCCTTCTATCCGCACCAGGTCATCATCTGTCCCCTTTACCTCCAGCTTACAGTTGCCCGCCCTGATATTAATAACATCAATGGATTCGGATGACCAGCTATTATTTAAAATACTCATAATTTGCCTCCCTGTGACTTCTGCAATTTTTGTAAGGCTTCGGCAGCAGATAACTGTCCACCGGAGACTCTTTGTAGAATTGAGCGGCGATCTTCTTCTGAAGGAACTGCCGGTTCATCACCAGCGGGCTTATTCTCATCCGATTGATCCAGAGCAACATTGATTTCATCCAGTTTGTTGCGGATAGTGGGATAAGAAATTCCCAGGACTCTTTCCATTTCGGTGAGATTACCCCGTGCGGATAAAAATACTTTGATAAAGGTCAACTGGTCTGTGGAAAGTGTGGCAAATGTGCCGGGATGGAACTCGCCACGCATTTGCAGCTGGCAGCGGGCGCATTTACATTCAGTAATAATAAGATTGCCTCCGCAAGCAGGACACTGATGGAACATATTAATCATAATATCCTCCCAATATTTAATTATTATATCATTATAATTAGATATGTCAATATAATAATTAAGATTAGGAATTATATTATAAATTGCTAGCTAAACTGAGGTATCTTATAGAAAATAAGCATGGGAAAACAGAAGGTTATGCCATTAAGGTTCAGCATACGTTGTAGAGGAACTAACCTCTAATTCCATTCAAAGAGGTAATGCCAAACGAGCTTTAAATATTCTGAAATAACGAATCGAGTGGAATTACTATCTTTCCACCAGTTATGAGTCAATGCAGGATCATAAGGGACTGCACACATTGTGACATTAATTCCTTTGAAGAAGCGGGCAAAAATAATACTGGACCTGCGGGTGTGAAAGGGAGAGGTTACTACGATTACCGATTTATATCCTTGTTCCTTGACTATGTTGAGTGAATATTTAGCATTTTCAAAAGTGGTCCCGGATTGATCTTCCTGGATGATAGCGCTCTCAGGCACTCCCAATTCTAAAGTCTGTTGTTTCATGTTTCTATCTGCGCCTCCGTTGCCCCCGGATAATAAAACCTTTTCGGCGTAACCTGATTGATACAATTTAACCCCATAGGGTACTCTATCGATACCGCCACTTAAGACAATAATGACATCCGCTTTTTGGGGCTTTTCATTTACAATCAAAAAGCCCCCTACCGAGGTCATTATAGAATCAAATTCAATAATGAATATCGATACTAATGCCAGACATATTGAAGATATTGTTCCTAATATTATTTTCTGGTTTTTTGACAAGTTTTTCTCAATTAATCCGCGCTACGCTTCAAATTCGGGTTTTTAAGCATAGCCCGCATATAACTATATTATATTTAGCTTTATGAACGAAAACTTTTAGAGTGGGCTAAAATAGAATCCTTATCCAATTACAACGAAAATAACGCTCAAAAAAATCCCAAAACCGAACAATATAACTTCGCCTGCCAGATTTGATCTTATATTAGTCTGAACCAGGCTTTTTTCAAGAATAGTTGGTGGGAAAAAAATGGATGGTTTGTAGTAAGATGTAAGAAGCATAAGCTAACCGGGTTCAGGAGGACACGAGATGAGTCAAAACTTCCGACAAACGGTGACCTTTAAAACCTCTCCACATGCAGTCTATGAAGCCTTGATGGATGAGAAAAAGCATAGCCAGTTTACTGACAGTGATGCGAAGATCAGCCGCAAGGCAGGCGGTAAGTTCAAGATCTACGGCGGGGAAATCGAAGGTGAAAATATAGAACTGGTACCGGATAAAAAAATCGTGCAAACCTGGCGCTACAGCGACTGGCCGGAAGGGGTTAATTCGACGATTACTTTCATCTTCGAGGCAATCGAAAAGGGAACCAGGATGACCTTCACCCAGAAAGGCGTCCCTGATGATAAATTCGAGGATATTAAGCAGGGTTGGAAGGACTACTACTGGTCTCCAATGAAGGTAATGTTAGAGAAGTAGTCTCAAAACTTTACTTTAAGTCTGGAATAGATATCCTCAATAGACTCTGAAATGATACGGGTTTCCGCTATCACCGGCATAAAATTATTATCCCCGTTCCAGCGGGGTACAATATGGGTGTGAATATGGTCGGCGATGCCGGCCCCTGCCACCCGGCCCAGATTCATGCCAAGGTTGAAATATTCAGTGCCGGTAACCTGCCTCAAGATCCCCACAACCCGACTGACGATCTCATAATGGTCGTTCCGCTCGTCAGCCGATAGATCTTCCAGCTTGCCAAGGTGACGGTACGGCACCACCATCAGATGTCCCGGATTATAAGGAAAACAATTCATAATGACGAAGTTGTTTTTTCCGCGATAAAGGATCAGATTTTCCGTATCATTGTTTTCTTTGGGTTTATTACAAAAAATGCAGCCGGTGGGATTTTTCTGCCGGATATATTGAACACGCCAGGGTGCCCAGAGTCTTTCCATCATTTTCTCCTCGTGAGACGGTCTTTAGTATTTTAGCGTGAGGGAGAGACAAGGTCAAAGGTTGCACAAACACCCTATTCATGCTAGTTTATAAACGTGGGACAGAACACAATTACTTTTTTGGGGACGGCTGGCGCCAGAGTGATGGTCGCCAACCAGATCCAGGCTTCCGGCGGAATGTGGCTAAATCTAAACGGTACGGAAATCCTCATTGATCCTGGCCCGGGCAGCATCGTTCAATCTACAAAACGAAATCTTCAGGCCGATAAATTGACGGCGATAATTCTTTCTCACCGGCACCTCGACCATTCTGGAGACGTAAATATCATGGCCGAAGCGATGACCCAGGGAGGCTTCAAACCTCACGGCAGAATCTTTCTTCCAGCGGACGCTCTCGGTCCGGAGCCTGTAGTCTTTTCCTATTTGAAGGAATATATCGATGGAATCGAGGTCCTTCAAGAGGGAAAGTCATACCAGATAAACCATATTTCTTTCACCACTCCTGTCAGGCACGTTCATACGGTGGAGACTTACGGGCTAAAATTCAGGGTGGGAAGTTATGAATTTTCATATATTGCAGATACGCGCTATTTCGATAAACTGATTGAAAATTATCGTTCCGAACTGATTATTATTAACGTGGTGTTTGTGGAAAATCATTTTAAGGTAGACCACCTCGCCGTCGGGGACGTGGAAAAAATTATATCCGGCATCAAGCCTAAGGTGGCGATATTGACGCATTACGGGATGCAACTCTGGAAAGCTCATCCCTGGGAAGTGGCAGAGCAACTGACGCAGAAGACGGGGATCCAGGTGGTCGCAGCCCGGGACGGCATGCAGTATGATCTGGGGGATTTGGGGTAGTTTAGTGATCCTGAATTTATTCTGAGGTTGATTATGATGAATCTGGATACAATTCTTTATCAGGTAGGGAAGCCCGCACGCTACACCGGCGGAGAGTGGCGGAGCGTTGTTAAAGACTGGGGTCAAACGGATATCAAGTTTGTTCTCAGCTACCCGGACCTTTACGACATCGGTATGTCAAACATGGCTGTCCCCATTCTGTATGAGATTTTGAATAATATGCCGGACGTTCTGGCGGAAAGGGTTTATACTCCCTGGAAAGATATGGAAAGCGCGATGCGGGGGGCAGGGTTACCGCTCTATGCACTTGAGTCCAAACGTCCGCTGAAAGACTTCGACATCATAGGTTTCTCATTGGGTTATGAACTTTGCTACACCAACGTCCTTAATATGCTGGATCTGGCCCAGATACCGGTAACCACTACCGAACGAAACGGGTCTCACCCCTTAATCATCGCCGGGGGCAGCAGCACACTCAACCCCGAGCCGATGGCGGACTTTTTCGATCTTATTATTCTGGGAGACGGAGAAGAGGTGCTGATCGAATTTATGGAAACCTTCCGAACCTGGAAAAAAAGCGGTAATCCTAAGAACGAGCTTCTGAGGCAGGCTGCCCTGATCGAGGGCGTTTATGTTCCTTCTTTGTACCAGGTTGAGTACCAGCCTGAGGGAACCTTAAAGAGTTTTACTCCCATTTCTCCTGAAGCCAAGCCGGTGATCCAGCGGAGAATGGTCTCCAAACTGCCGACTCCTCCCCTCAACCCCATTGTTCCCTTCGTAGAGATTGTCCAGGATCGGGCTGCGATTGAAATCCAGCGGGGCTGTAGTCGGGGCTGCCGTTTTTGTCAGGCCAGCAGTATCTATCGTCCGGTGCGCGAGAGACCGCAGGATGAGGTAATTCAGGCCGTGGGGCAAATTCTGGAAAATACGGGTTATGACGAGATGTCTCTGGTTTCTCTCAGCACTTCGGACTATCCGGAAATCGATAAGCTGGTCTCGACTCTGGCGAAACTATATCCTAACATCACATTTTCTTTACCCAGCCTGCGCATCGCCGCTTCCTCCATTCAACTGATGGAGACTTTGCCATCCGGCCGTAAGACCGGACTGACCTTCGCTCCGGAAGCGGGGAGCGAGCGGCTGCGCCATATTATCAACAAGTGTATTCCGGAAAGCGCTCTCCTGGAAACGGCGACTGTTGCCTTCGAAAGGGGATGGACTACGCTGAAACTTTATTTCATGATTGGACTACCACAGGAAACTATCGAAGACGTCCAGGATATCGTCAGATTGGTTGAGAAAGTACACAATATAGGCCGGGAATTTATGGGCCACCGGGCACGGATCGGGATCAGTCTTTCCACCTTCGTTCCCAAACCTCATACTCCATTTCAGTGGGTGGCCCAGGACAAAGAAGACCTGATCATCACCAAGCATGACCTTGTGAAGGACGGGCTCGGGCGGAGGGGCTTAAAAGTATCCTGGCAAGACCCCAGGGCTAGCCTGCTGGAAGCTGCGATCTCCCGGGGAGACCGAAGGATCGGGCAGGTTATCCGTCGTGCCTGGCAACTGGGCAGCGGTTTCGACGCCTGGAGCGAACATTTCAATTGGGAAAACTGGAAGCGTGCTTTCACTGAGTGCGGCCTTGATCCGGCTTTTTATGCTCAGAGAGAGCGTTCTCTGGACGAACTGCTGCCATGGTCGCACATTAACGTCGGGTTAACCACAAACTATCTGAAACGGGAATACCAGAAGGCGCTCAAATGTGAAGCGACCGGCGATTGCCGGGATGAAGGCTGCCACGTTTGCGGCTTTGAGAACCTGTTCCCCATCTGCCAGACCAGGCTGGCAACGACGAAATAAACAATTCCTTGCAAGGGGACCCCTTGC
>DEUU01000123.1:505-775 GCA_002362735.1 Dehalococcoidia bacterium UBA3254 | reverse complement strand
AAGGGGACCCCTTGCAAGGACTAAGATCGGCGTCTGGTCCTCAGAAGTATGACAGCTTCGATAATCACGGCAATAGCTATCACCAGTCCGATGATCAACCACATTACCGGGAAAGATGACGGTTTCTCAGGCAAAGGCGTTTTCGTTTCAGATGCCAGAGGAGACGGAGTCACTGGAGCCGGTGAAGGAGATACGCTGGCGACTGGCGCCGGTGAAGGAGTGGCTTCCACTACCTTTATTTCCGGTGATTCTATCTTTAGCTGGACGCTC
>DEUU01000123.1:0-241 GCA_002362735.1 Dehalococcoidia bacterium UBA3254 | reverse complement strand
TCCCATTGATTTCTATAATATAACTTCCAGCCGCCAGATTGTTTAACGCGAAATCTACCGTCTGGTTTTCTCCTGCTCCAAGCGTGACAGTTTTCCGGTCTGCTTCCGACCCATTGAGCTTCATTATCAGATTGCAGGATCCGGAACTATACCCGGTGTTTGAAACCACAGTCTGGACTATCGCTGCCCCACCTGGGCCCATCCGGACTTCTTTTATTTTCAAGTCAGATATCTCTAATTC
>DEUU01000179.1 GCA_002362735.1 Dehalococcoidia bacterium UBA3254 | reverse complement strand
ATTCCTGACATCTTTGCCTTTGTCTCTTTCTGACAATTTCCAAGCTAAGTATTGGTGATATAATACTTCCTTTAGTTCCTTTTAAATAGAAATCATGCAATTATGGTATTGTGCCATAGATTATAGACTGAATCAGGGGACAACATCAAGATCAATCCAGGCGTCGAGTTCTTCGCGATATGGATCTATTTCTATCCGGCACGGATTATCTAAAATCATAGTAGTACGATTATTGAGATTATAAGGTTCCCATTGTGGAAGCCCAGCATGGTTAGGATTTCCATTGCGAGCAAAAGAGCTCCATGCATCACTTACTAACGAAGCCAGTTGATATTTATCAGAACGTTGGCCAGTTAAGACCGTGCTATCTACGTTATCAAACACGAAAGGCATCTCCATAGTATGACATGATTTATATGAATATTGTTTATAATCAGATTGCCAGCTAAATAGATACATGTATACTGGGGCGGTGCCGCCGGCTATCTTACGCTCAACAAGTTGAATGCATCCTAACCGTCTCTCTTCACTCGAAATCCCAATTAAAAGGTCCCATGGAGTAGCATTGGGACGCGTCTTCCTATAGACGCTAATTACATCGTCGACCCTGTTACCAATCATAGGTAACAGGCGTTTGCTTAAATCTGATTCTGAAAATTTATGACGCGAAGGATCATTGGCCAGGAAAATAGCATTCTCATCTCGATTGGTTCCGATGAGAAGCGGAATCTTCGCCGCAGTTGGTGCTGCCGAAGGATGAAATGGATGTACGGGTATGTAATTTCCATCTATTACGGGAGTAAAATTCATAAGAGCCACTCCCAGGAGCACACCGGAAGGGAATTGTTCCGGAGGTAATGACTTTGCAGTATCTAATAGCTGTTGCGTTGGAATGTTTTGGAGTTTGTCAATCTGGCCTGCCTCGATACCCAGTTTTTCCATTAAAAGTTTAGCGGGAGTAACGGCGTTCGCGGGGTCTCTACCTCTCAATCCCGGGCTGCTCTCAACTATAGCGCGGTGAAACAGTCCGCTCGCTGAAGGCATTGCCATTAATAAACATACTTTTCTGGCGCCACCGGATTCACCAAAAATGGTTACGTTCCCGGGATCACCACCGAACGATACAATATTATCCCTGATCCATTCGAGAGCAAGCACTATATCCTGCATTCCCACTGAGCCAGAGCCGGCATAATCTTTACCCATAATCTCTGGTAAATGCAAATAGCCGAATACGTTAAGTCTGTGATGAATTGATACCAGAACATTACCGCGTTTGGCAAGTGAGGTACCATCAAATATTTTGCCGACAGCTGTACCGTATTCAAAACCACCTCCATGCAACCACACCATGACAGGGCGCTTTCCACCATCCTTTGTAGCAACCGTCCATATGTTCAGGTTCAGACAATCTTCACTCTGGGGAAGGGACTTAATGGAATCGAAACTACTCACGCCGGGATCAATATTAGATTCGGTATCTCTCAATACTTGAGGGCATATGGGGCCGTACTCAAAGGCGTCGCGCACACCAGCCCATGGCGTGGGAGGTATTGGTGGTAAAAACCTGCGACGGCCACCGGTTGGGCTACCATAGGGAATCCCTTTAAAGACCAGTACATCCTTAATTTGTGCACCTTTTATTTTACCGGCAGTGGTTTCAACGATTACTTCGCCCAAGTCTTTATCCTTTCAATTTAATTGTTGCGCGTGATATTAGTCCGGACGCTAAGCATCCGGACTAATATCCAGCCGACCTATTTCATTTTTATGTTTTTGACAAGTAATAATTCGTAAGCCATTAAAGCCGTAGGGTCATAATCCAGGTTATCCTTCATGCCCCAGATCCTGGCAGAGGTAAACATTGGAATATATTCATAATCTGCGCGGATAATCCCGTAGGCCTTCTTTATCAACTCTGCCCTTGCATTGTCATCCATGGTGGCTTTAGCTTGCCAGATCATAGCGTCAACCACAGGGTTGAAATAACAGCTGTAGATACGTCCCATAGTATAATTGGCAACCAACCCCTGTACAGAATCAGTTGTACCCGCAATATTGCCCACCCCCTGAGATATATAATCCATTTCCGGGTTATTACTTGCCTTAGCATTATACTCAGCCCATTTGGGTGGTTCCCATCCAACTATCTTGGTGCGAAAACCAACTTGATTCAGGTATGATCCCACTGCCTCCGCGCTCTCCTTTACACCATAAACGTCACCCATGTAGTTGTAGGTGATATCCAGGCCGTTAGCATAACCTGCCTCGGCAAGTAGTGCCTTGGCTTTAGTCGGATTGTATTCATAATTTTTTAAATCTGGGTCGTAACCAACTTCACCAGGTCCTAGTACGGGATGACATTTTACAAGACCATATAAAAGATCTTTATTTATTGCATCAAGGTTAATTGCCATAGCGAAAGCTTGACGCACTTTTATATCATTCCATGGGGTTTTAGGATTAACGTGCTGAAATTTGATAAATAGTGTTCTGTTACTTACAGGATCTACCAGAGTCTTCAATCCTTTAGTATTGTTGATATCAGAATACATGGGATAAGGCACCTGCGTAATCATATCAGCTTCACCGGTCTTCAGCATGGCAACCCGGGTGCTGTCTTCAGGAGCAAACCGAAAGCGTACCTGTTTGATGGCAGGTGCTGTTCCCCAGTATCCCTCAAAAACATCGAGGTCAACATATTGACCAGTTTTAAAGTCGGTGATTTTATAAGGGCCTGTACCGACCGGGTGTTTGACAAACTCAGCTTCACCAACTTTATCGAAATAGGCTTTGGAGCTAACAGGAATACCCAGACCAGGTATAAAACTGCTATCCGGCTTCGTGAAATAAAATCGGATATTATAGTCGTCAACAACCTCCACATGGTCAAAAAAATCAAACGACGGAATAAAGCCCGCTCTAATTTTTTGACTTACCAGACGGTCCATACTGAACTTAACGTCGGCTGAGGTGAGCGGATCACCGCTGTGGAATTTAACGCCTTTACGCAGGGTAAATTGTATCATTTTCCCATCTGGCGATATTGTATAGCTCTCAGCCAGACCAGGAATTATCTTCCCTACGGTTGTTTTATTTGCCTCTCTGGCCAGTAGAAAATCGTAGACATTCCCGAGTACATTTATGGTGTTCGGTCCCTGTGAACCAGAAGTCAAGATTTCGAAACTCTCCCCATTTAGTTTAGTACCAATAACGAACCTTTTGGCCGGGGCTGACGCTGCCACAGTAGTTGCTACCGCTGTTGACGTCGACGGTTTTGCAGTAGTCGATATGGCTGGAGTGGTTGATGTAGTTGGAGAAGTTGACATGATGGGAGCAGTGGACGCAGTGGGTGAGGTTGATGTTGGTGAAGGTGAACAGGCTGGTAACAAGAGAAGCAACACCAATGACAGGAATACAGGGATAATCACTAATTGCTTTCTCCCTTTTGACATTTTTCCTTCCTCCTTTTTTATTTTTCGTTGTTATTCTTTATAATAAATAGGTCCCTTAACCATATAGATAAACCTAATACGAGTATCCTTAATGATAGTTCATATTGTACATGCCAACTGTGACAGCTAGAGTGTCACGTTATCGAAATAGCTTTTTAGGGACTATAGAGTTATACAACGATAAACATCTAA
>DEUU01000462.1 GCA_002362735.1 Dehalococcoidia bacterium UBA3254 | reverse complement strand
ACCGCTCGACCACCATCGAAGCTACCCCTTCGAAAAGAGTTTCACCGCCAGCCCATGATCCATCGATGCTGAAATCAACAGAACCGGTGGGTGTCTCGGCTTCCCCCGTAACCGTTGCCGTAAAGGTAACAGATTCTCCATAAGCAGAGGACCCGGGGAGCGCGGAGAGATAAGTAGCCGTTACCGGAGCCTGGTATGTATAGACTTTGCCAGCTTCCGGTTGTATTTTAAAGGATGCCAGGATAGGGATACAAAAGACGCCCGAGATGAGGGCTGCGATTGCGGCTGCCCTCAATATGCGTAATATTCCCTGGCTGCATGAGCTCTTATTCATCTTCTCCTGATTAATTTAAGTTAATTTAAGGTAAGATAATTGAGATTTAGTTAAGATATTATAAACCGCCTGAATATAGTTCGCAAATTGGTCAGGCTACTCTGTCGTTCAAGCATAGCCTGTATACAGCAATTTTAGATTAGAATGGCAAAGGTATGATGTATTTTTAAGCTCGGACATTATGTTATTATGTTATAATAGCTCAGCGCTCAAGAGGAGCAAATTAAATGATCTTAAATCGAGTTTTATTATATCCGGAAAAATTCCCCGATATTTACGTTTACCCTTTCAACCTGGAAGTACTGCAAAAGACCGTGGAGATTCCTTTTGTGCATCCCGTAACCTTTTTGGTGGGAGAGAACGGCACGGGAAAATCTACTCTCTTGAAAGCGATCTGCCGCAAATGCGATATCCACATCTGGCAGGATACCGAGCGCAGCCGCTATCAATATAACCATTATGAAGAAGAGCTTTATAAATACATTGGGGTGGAATGGACTGCAGGACCGGTGCCCGGCTCCTATTTCGCCTCGCAGATATTCCAGGATTTTGCCCGCTTTCTGGATGAATGGGCCAAAGCCGACCCGGGCATATTGGAATACTTTGGCGGCGGTTCCCTGATGACTAAGTCACATGGACAATCGCTGATCTCCTTTTTCGAAGCCCGTTACAAAATTAAGGGCATCTATTTTCTAGATGAACCGGAAACCGCACTCTCTCCACAAAGCCAGCTCAAACTGCTCCGGGTATTAAAAAATATGAGCGAGGCCGGTCATGCGCAGTTCATTATTGCCTCTCACTCACCTATTCTGTTGGCCTACCCGGGAGCAACCATCTTTAGCTTTGACAGCGCTCCGGTGAAGCCAACCCGTTATGAAGACACGGAATACTACCGCATCTACAGGGACTTTTTAATCAACCGTGACCGCTATTTGAAAGATATTTAATTCAAATTATTTTCCTCTTCCTTAGCCTTCTGGCGGCTTGCGGCTAAAGTTAAATAACAGCCCTCAGTACTTACTTTACCCCATATCCGCTAGTGGATTTTGATGTCTCTAAATAATATTGTTGACCGATTATAATGCATTCCCCGTAACTTATAATGAAAACCAGAATTGATATTTCGCCTAAGGAAATAAATATGGAAATTGTGCGGTTTATCGGCAACTGGTGATTACCGCACTAAGGAGGAAACTATGTCAAGACAGGAAAGGGAAACAATTACAACTACCAAGACTCCGACGATGACAGAGCCCACCGTAACCGATATGGAAAAAAGGGAAAGTGTAACCGGGCCCGTAACCTGGGAAGAAATGCGGGCGCTTTTACGCAGGGAGCCGATGATGTATGAGAGGACATGGCGGCCGACGGTCGGCGGTCTTCTTTCAATCCTGGCTGGGAGCTGGAACTTTCTCCTTGGGCTCGGAGCCGCCTTGGGAGGAACGATCTTTGCCGATTTGATTCCCACTTTTGGCGGTGTGACTGGAGGTTTCGGTACCTCAAGCGTCACAGCGGGAGCAATATTGATGGTCCTTGGGATCATCTCCATCATTGGAGGCGCTCTCGCTCTGGCTCGCCGGGGTTGGCCGATGGTATTAGCCGGGTCAATTACCGCTCTCGTTCCGACTCCTCTAATCCTGCCGTTCATCATGGGCTTTTTTGCCCTGATATTTAACGTTCTGGGACACAAGGAGTTCTGGGGACCAGAGCAGTTCCATAGGGATGTAGAGAGCAATATTCAGCATAATATCGACAAGTCCAGCTAAAATCCGGGTAGTTATTTCTCACCAGGTTTCACAGCAAAAAGAGAAACCTGGTGAGATTATGCTTATTTCAGATTGTATTGATACTTAAAACAGGCTATAATGGGCTATTCTTCATTTTGGGGTGGTTCCAGTACCAAACGAGTTATGTACTGGACATTTGCGGCGGTAGCAGGGTTGGTTTTGCTCGGCTTTACCATGATCGGGCTGGCAATATATTTCGCCGTAAGATAAAAACTCTGAAGGGCTGCTGATAGCAGCCCTTCAGAGCGGATAAGGCAATAGAGCGTTTCTATTTACTCTATTCTACTTCAATAAATTTAATAGCGGCTAAGCCAGTTTAAAACATCCAGCTCCTGACCCAGGGTGTTATCTCCTATAGCTCTCATCTCTGCACTGAAATAATTGCTGAATTTCTGGAAGATCCGGGCGTAAGAACCGGAAACCTTAAGCGGCAGAGATTGCCTTTCCCACTGGCTGGTGAATTCCACTGGAATAATAATACCGGTATCCTCGCGAACACAGGGTTCCCAGGTACCCCCGTAATTTACGTGCGACCTTTCATCAATCATCCAGTTTTTCAGCAAGGATGCATACCGGCTTAATAAAATACCCTTGCGGATGCCGCTGTTAGCAAAGTACTCAGGCTGATAATTATTGATATTTATGGTCTGAGAATCTCCGTCCCGGCGGCCGTTGCGATCTTCGTAAGTCGTATTCAAATATACAGGTTGATTATTTGAAGACAGCTTCCTTAGTTTTAACAGGACCAGTCCACCCTTGTTCTCCCCACCTTCGCTTTTAGAAGCAAAAAGAGTATTGATTTTCATCAGGTCACCGGACGATTCATCGGCTTCAGGACTGCCGAAGACTTTCTCGATCCGCCACCCGTTGGACTGGAAATTAAGCTGCAAGTTGAAGACCAGCGGCGTCACCATATAGTCGAATTCATCTTCCACCCGCAGGCTGAACTCTCTCGGTGAATGGACGGAATAATAGTTCGCACCCTTAATACCGGTGATGTTTTCGGCGAGATCTGAATTGAAGTCCACGCCGACTCCGATTAAAGTCGTATAGATCCGGTTAGCAGCATTGTTTTGAGCAATTCCCAGAAGACCGGAAGCAGAAAAATCGCCGGTGTTCGGCTGGGCATCCGTTAAAACGATGATCCGATTCTCATAATCATAGCTGTTGACCTCATATAGATTATTATACTGCGATGTCGCCAGCTGCATTCCGGCACCCAGATTGGTGGAACCGCCAGCGCCGATATTCAAGACATCGTTTTTAACCCTGGTCATGTTGGTCTGGCTTACCAGACCCATTGGCTTTACAACACGTGCATTGCTGTCGAACCGGATGATAGCAAAACGATCATCCCCGCGGAGCTGTTCGAGAATGGCTATCACTGAATCGTTCGCGCTTTGCATTTTATTCTTATGATAAACTCCTTCCTCTGCCCAGCCGTCGACCTGTTTTCCCCAGCGGTCGTAATAATACTGGTTATAAGACTCATTCATTGAGCCGGAGCTATCTATAACGATCACCAGGTTTAATTTCTTTCTCTGGAAATCGCTCTCTTTCAGGCCTGAGTTCAGTCCTACGGAGAGATAATATTCCGCCTGATTGGAAAGCGGGTCGCGGGTAATCGCCAGACTATAGGAAGGGCTGTAAAGCTTATTGGTCGGCTCTAGCGCCCCAGTATCGAAAAAATAATCATAGAAAAGTCCTTCATAGGTGACGTCTGTGGGCAGCGGAAGGAAATTATTACGGATATTTTCACGGAAATTGGCGATATCCTTGGCTCCGCCTGTGGCCAGCCCGATAGTGCCAGTAGCCGCCGGTGCAGGTGTAGTGGTGTAATATGGAGGTACAGAGGTGGCTGGTGCATAGCCGCCGGCTGAGGTCGTTGTTGGCGGACGCGTGATCATTGGAGGAGCAATCGTTGTAGGAGCCACCGTAGTCATCGGCGGTCTGGAAGCCGAGGTAGTGACGGGTGGAGCCCAGGTAGTAGTGGCCGGATAATTGGGAACGGTGGTAGGTGCCGCTGTCGTAGGCGGCGCTGAAGTGCAGGCGTTTAAAGCCATGACTCCAACCATCAAGACAGCCAGAATTAGTACGAATAACTTTTTCATCTTGGTCCTCCTTTTTGGTGACTTTTCCCTTTTGAATATTTATACGAAAAAGGAGGAAAAGTATTACAGGCGAAGTAAAGATATTTTCTTTTCTTGTCATCCTGGAGTTCCGAAAACCCCTTATTCCTTTCGGAACACCCTCCTCCAGAATGACACCTTCCCTTAGTATGCCTTTGTTCCTGAGGAAGGTGGTTCAATCAGGAAGTTCACCGGAGCGGTGAGCTTGAGGGGAACAGATTTGCCCTGAAAGTACATCTCTTCCAGCTCAATGTAATAACCGTCCGGAGCTACTTGCCGGCCTTGGAAATCGAGCTGGTTCCAGACCTGGTCATAAGACGCCTTTTCCCCGGGGGCCAGCGTCTGTGACGACTTGCCGGCGGCAAATGTAAAGACCGGCTGCCCGGATGCCTTATCCATAACACTCAAGATCGGTGGAAATTCATTGATCGTCAGGCCCCGGGTAGTAACATTTTGCCAGGTCATATGAATCGTGACCGTTTCACCCGTTTGATAGACCGATTTATTAGTGTTCCCGCTGGCTACCAGATACGTTGGAGCGGCGATTGCTGGCGTTGTGGTAGTGGTAGGTGCGGCTGAGGTCGCAGGCGCTGCCGCACTTGTCGTCAGAGCCGGCTTGGTGGTCGGCGCCATCGTCATGGACGGCGCAGTTGTAGTCGGAGCCACCGTAATGCTCGGGGTCGGAGCCTGTACCATCGGCGATTGTGGATTCCGGAACATAGTCCCCCATACCACTGCTCCGACAAGCACCATCACAGCAAAGACCGCTACTGTCTGCCAGATAGCCTCCCTCGGGATTAACCGCCAAAACCAGCCCTCGTGGGCATCGGCTTCCTTTTCGCTTAACTTTTGGAGCAGTCTGGCTTTCAAGCTGGACTGGAATTGAATGGAAGGTTCAGCCCGTAAATGGGTCATCCTGCGAGCGAAATCCAGAGCTGTGCGCCAATCTTCACCAGCCTCAAGCTCCAATTCTACCTCTTCACCCTTCAGCAGCCGGTCGATATTTTCAGAAAATAATTTTTCATCTTCGTATTCCCTACCCATTTTGCTTCCCCCTGAAATCATCCCTCAATTTGCGGACAGCACGGAAGATAATGACCGCGACATTCGATTCACTGAGAGATAATCTCTTGGCAATTTGACGGTTAGTCATCTCAGCACCGAATTTGAGCGATATGATCTCCTGCTCCGGCCTGGACAATCGACTGAGGCAGGAGTCCAACATCCGGATATCTTCGGCTCGGTCGCTTTCTTCTTCCGGTGAGATTCCCGAGGCTGGAGCCGTGGCCGCAACCGGATCATCCAGATGGAATGTCTGCGCCTTACTGTTTACCCTAAAATGGTCAATTAGCGTATTCCTGGCAATGGTAAAGATCCAGGTAGAAAAACTGGATTTATCTGACCGGAAGCTCTGAAATTTGGTCAACGCTTTCTCAAACACCACGGAAGTAAGGTCCTCGGCAGTAGAGACGTCCGGGATCCGGTAGCTGATATACCGGAATACTTTTGGCAAATACTGTTCATAAAGCTCGGCAAAAGCCCCGGCAGCTGAACTGCCGATTCTTTCCACTATCTGTGCTTGTGTTAGAATAGTTAGCAAGGCGACCTTCCGGATTATTCCTACCCTGATTATTTATACGAAGAATGAAGAAAAGTATTACATGTTCCCTGTGAGTAATCAATAATATAATATTGGAATGATAACATGAAGGCAAGAAACCAGAGTAAATCCAGGTACTGGTTGAAGCTTATTTTGACCTTTCTGGGTTTTCTGGCCATCAGCATAGGTCTCGGATACCTCATTCGTTCCTTTCTGATTGGATTCCGCATTCCCGTCCATTTTCCAGCGTGGCTGGCATTGCTCATTATTTTCGGGGTACTGGCGGTAGTAAATCTCTCGGTGTTACCCCTCCCTTTCGGGGTAGCCATTATGCTGATAGCTTCGATGCACTGGAACCCGGTCCTGGTGGCTTTAGCAGGTAGTGTTGGAGCCAGTCTGGGAGAGTTCAGCAGTTACTTCTTCGGTATTTTGGGAAAGCGAATTGCTATCAATGAGGAAATGGCAGGTTACAAAATGGTCCGCGGCTGGATCCAAAAATATGGCTGGTGGGCAATTGCCCTGCTTTCATTTCAGCCCATATTGCCCTTTGAACTGGGAGGATTCATCGCCGGATTGGCAAAAATGCCGGTGAGGCAATTCCTGCCGGCAATTATGCTTGGCAAATTTCCCAAATATTTGATTCTGGTCTACCTCGGAGATTTAGTTATCCGCTTTTTCCCACACATGCACGTCCGATGATAAACCGTTAAATGTTCCGTTCCGTCAGCGGATGATGAAGGGAATAATCAGAGCGACCAGTCCGGTGAAAAGTACCGCAATCATGAAAAGGTTATAACGGACGCGGTAATCCCCGATGAGAGAAGGATCATAATAGCCTTCAACTCCCTGGTCTTTATACATCTTCAGCAGACCATTCAGGAGCTTACGCCTCATCTGGCGGCCTCGAATTAACCCGATCTCCGCTACGAAGTTGACCACGATAATAAGAGCGACAAATGTAAACATGACGATTGTTCGCGTGCCGCTGCCGTCGCCGGATGAAGAAATCGCGGAATTGATTCCCAGTGTAATTAGATTGAGCAATATCGCCGTGATGACGAAGACGGTATCCGTACGAGCGTTAATAGACAACTCGCTGGTCAGGTGTTCATGAACTCTTTCGATCATCTTTTACCTCTTCTTAATTAAACTTTTCCTTCATTCTTTGACATTCCTTTCCATGAATGTCGCTCCTTCCCCGCCTCGTCTGCTCCTGTCGTTTCTCCTGTACCTGTGATAGAGATTAAGTGATTTCTAAATTTCAGCTCTACTGCCGGTTTGCCCGGATATATACCAGAATGAAACCTATCAGCACCAGCACAGCAACACCGATTCCTATCCACAACCATAAAGGAGTACCCCCCTGGACTTTGAGAAACACATTCGTTACAGCTCTCGTTTCATTAGCTTCTGCTATCAAAGTAATATCGTAATTTTGATTCGGAGTACTCATAGCCGGAATGATGTCAATTTGAACGGTATAGGAACCATTGATCCCCAAAGAGCTTAAACCAGCAGGATTAAAGGTCACCGTCCATCCTTCCGGAGCATTGGCGCTAAAACGGATATCTGTAACCTGCGTATTACTGTTATTCTGGATCACGGCGAATACCTGGTTTGTCTGGCCAGCGTTGACGTTATTAGGATATGGACCGGTGATATAAAATGCCAGGTCGAGTTTACCGGGCTGGGCGAAAACCGCTGCGGATGGCATTAACATTACTGCCAGACCGAAAAGGATGAGAAATAACCGTAATAAATATATCCTTCTTTTTTTCATTTCTACTTCCCGGATTGAATACTTTTAATTATAGTATACTCCGTCAAGAAAGGAGTATTAACTCTCCTTCCGGTCAGCTTTTCGAGCGTGGGAGGCGATCGTCCAGGTACGGGCCTGGCGAATGTATTCCTTCACTTCTTCATCCGTCCGGAATGCTTCCGGTCCGCAGTAATCATGATGTATCATTTTATTTTTATCCCGCATCAGCTTCGGCCTTGGTTGGACTGCCGGATATCCTACCGCCAGCATATCATAGATTTCCAGCTCTTTCCTTATGCCCAGCAGATCTTTTATCATGCAATGCACATAGGGAGTTGAAACCACCGAGATCCACTGCGAAGCCAGTCCCAGCGTCGAAGCCGCCATATGTAAATAGAGAAAGGTATTAGCAAGGCTTGAAATAAAAATGGTATTGAGACGGTGTTCATCGAACCTTACTCCCATCGGAAGGCCGTCTTTAGCCCGTGAATCGCCAAATACAATAATATAGACCGGAGCGATAGTATAGTCCGCCTCGCTTCCAGCCGGTTCCGGGTTCCAGACTTTCTGCCAGGCTTCGCGGGTAGTCTCCATTTCCCTCGATTGAGACCAGTACACAGACATGCATCCGGTAATTTTTTGACGGATTTCCGGATTTTTCACTATCACATACTCCCAGGGCTGCTGATTGAATCCGGATGGGGCCCAGCGAGCTGCCTCAATCATTTTCTCGATATCTTCATCCGGGACCGGGTCCGGTTTAAAACGGCGGATACTCCGGGTATTTTGCACGATCTCCAAAAGGCTGTTATAGTCCACTCCGACCTCCTTGGTTCTTGAATGTGTCCCTATTATAACACAAGCAGGACATGGGGAGGATTAATTCCCCACGTCCTGGAGAAAAAATCTTGAATTAATATCTAAGGTGTGATTAAGGGTTGTCCCTGATATCTCATAGAGAGTATTTCAGCTTCGGCTTTCTTCACCGCTTCGAGAGATAGCGGGGCGTAATCGAGCAGAGTGGTGTACTGCTGTCCGTCATGGATAGCCCACCAGAGCATACTGGCTAAACTCTGGCCTTTGGATTTATCCGTCTGATTAATAAAAGCCAGAATCCAGGTAAAGCCGCAGATCGGATAGGCATCGGGATTGGTTGAATTAGTGATCATTATTTTCATATCATCGGGTAAAGTAATCCCCGTGGCAGCCGCAGTTGTCCCCGCCAGGCTGGGCTCTTCAAAATTGCCGGCGGCATTTTTAAGAGTTACCCGGGGTAATTTGTTTTGCCTGGCATAAGCCAGTTCTATGTAACCGATGGAACCGGGGATTTGCTGGACCTGTCCGGCTACTCCGGCATTACCCTGACCACCGATATCACCCGGCCAATTCACCGAGGTGGCATTTCCCGGACCGTTCTTCCAGGCATCGCTGACCTTGGTCAGATAGTTGGTGAAGATAAAGGTGGTACCAGACCCATCTGAGCGATGGACCACGGCAATCGACTGATCAGGGAGATTCAAACCGGGGTTTAGAGCGTTAATCGCCGCATCATTCCACTTGGTGATCTGCTTTAAGTATATTTTTGCCAGAACGTCCCCCGTAAGCTTGATTTGACCGGAATGAATTCCTTGCAGGTTATAGATAACAGCTACCGCTCCGCTGGTCATGGGAATATGCAAAATGGGACCGCCCTTGGCTTCTGCCGCCTTCAGTTGATCGGAAGTCATAATGCCGTCTGAGGCCCCGAAGTCAACCGTACCCGATGTGATCTGCTGAATACCAGCTCCGGACCCGACTCCCTGATAGTTTATCTTAATGCCAAACTGCTGGTTATAGACATCGAACCATTTGTTATATAAGGGCTGAGGGAAGGTAGCTCCGGCGCCGTTTAAATTAGA
>DEUU01000453.1 GCA_002362735.1 Dehalococcoidia bacterium UBA3254 | reverse complement strand
TTTATGGCTGGAGATATAATAATTGGAATTCTTCAAGAGTTTTAACACGGGACCCTCACGTTTAATACATAACATTCAGTCTCTAACTACCAGTGTAGCAGGGCGATTTGGAAACCCCGTGAAGAAATCATGGAGAAATTATGTGTTTTTAGATCTTTAATAGATGCCAAATAGTGAAAACTGAAAAACAGCCATTCATTATAAAATAGAAAAAGGTCTCACTCTCGAGAATGAGACCTTGATAAATCTAAAAAATAAATTCGAAACTACCTGGCCCTTTCCGTTAGCCAGGTGCGTAACTTATCTACCGAAAAGTCTGGAGCAACCGCTTCGAGCGTTTTGAGCTGCGAATTCGATGGAGTATCGGCCGGTATATTGAATTGTTTACTCAATTCTTCCCAGGATACGTTATAGGTGGTAAGTACTGCCTGGATGGTCATGGATCCTTTGACTTCAGCTGGATTAGCGCCATTAGAAGAAGACACCGTACTCCCAGCGAGTATTTTTCTGGTTGCCGTACTCCACTTGCCCATCAGCTGAGCGCCTTCGCAGGTACCTAAAAATAGGAGCAGGCCGATACACATGAAAACAAAGATATTCACCCGCCAGGATTTCCAGCTGCGGCTGGTGACCACTTTGACATTCTTAGTTTTAACAGACTCCATATTACCGTTCATTGGCCGCACCCTCCAGATGAGTTGCTGTGTTCTTCTTGGGAACGGGCAAACATATCCTGGTATCCAGGGCGCCCGGGCTGGGACAAACATCCACACAGTTGAGGCATGAATTGCATTCAGATGACAACACTCTGCCTTTTTCGTGTACCTGGATATGCATAGGGCATTTGCGGGTACACAGTTTGCAATTGATACACTTACTCGGCTCTCTTTGAACCCTGATTAAGCCGATTTTTCCCACTAGCCCCACAATAGCCCCCAGCGGACAGAGATAACGACACCAGACACGGTCGCCTATCAAAGCAGCTACCAAAGTGCCGATGAACACCCAGAAACCAACAGTAATCCCATTTTCGGCCATATTAATGATGCCTGACCAGGGATCCACATCGCGAAAAACCATCACCCCTGCCGTAATAGTCCCCCAGATAATCCAGATCAACACCAGATATCTAGCATATTTTAGCCAGCGGTCCAGGAAAGAGAGGGGTTGCGTGATATTTTTTAACCATTTTCCGAATGCAGCCAGAAAACTCACCCTCTTTTGCAGCCAGCGTCTGAATCCTGTGATGGCCTGTTGAATAGTACCCAGGGGACAGATCCAGCCACAGAAGAATCCACCGGCCGCAATCGCAGTGAGTAGTAAAGCGATAAAGAGGACCAGATTAGAAAGATGCGTGGATTGAATAAACCTGGTCCCGTTGCTTACAAATAGAAAATAGTAGAGGCTCTCAAATCCTCCTAATGGACAATAGGCCTCTGTTTCGGCTACATTACCTTCTCCATTGGTTAACTTAAGATAAAATATCACACCGATAAAAATGAAAAATCCCAACTGTGACAGATAGCGCCAATGCCGAATATCCCAGAACTTTCCTGCTCCCGGGGCCACGGGTGCCAGCTTTTTCTTGGTCTCCTGCATAGCTTTTATCTCCTGCAAATCTACGGTCACCCTGCCGGATTAATGAGCTTTATTAGACAAATTTGTTAATCTAAATGTTGAAGGCTTTACTATATAGATTTGTAATTATATAAGGAAAGGGGATGTTTTTCCATCCCCCTTACCCTAATTCCAGTTTTACGATCAGCGATTGGTTCGGCCGAATCTCATCATACCTCCGGGACCAGTTCCAGTTCCTGGAGTACAATTACCAGCGTTGCCCATTTTGCCATTACTTCTCGCCCCATTGCCTTGGCCTGCCCATTCGGGTGCACCGGTCGTTGTGCGGTTGACCATGGTTATGACTCTGTCTTTCATCTGGGTCAACATTTGATCAGCCTGTACTTGAGTAATTTTCTGATCAGCGACTAGCTTATCCAGATCCGCTTTTCTGTCAGTCAGGATGGTATTGATCAAGGTATTTTCATCGATGTTTTTAGCTGCGGCGATCTGGACCATGCTCTTACCAGCCTGTCTTTCTGCCTGGATTTGCTCTTCAGTCATACCCAATAAACCGGTGACCACATCATCCATACCCCCACCCAATCCCTGACCATATTCTGCGCCATTACAGCCACCGCAGGGTGGGGTGGTACCAGAGGGAGTAGGGGTACCCGTGGGCCCGGACGCCAGAGCCGGGACTGCTATCGCCAGTATCAGTAACCCAGCCACTACTACTCCAATTAACCATTTCAATTTTTTCGACATTTTATTTTCCTCCTTTTATTTAGCTAATTTTATTTTTCTTAACCTGATAACTTAATAATAAAGGAGGAATATGGAGAAATTATGGAAAAACAATGTGAAATATGTGTTATTTACAGAGAGATCATGGGAGCTACATCAATACACGTGCGGACATCCCGATCATTAAACCGGTTTAAGCAAAGAATATGACCCTCACGTTTTACGCTTAAATATTCAACAAGTAACTACCTGTAAATCCTTATTCATTCGATCAAGCTCAATCTTAGTATAGCCATTTTACTTATCCAAACTGTGTTAACTTAACGTATTGAAATAGACTAAAAATTTACGATAGAACATATATTAAAGCAGGGTTTAGCAGTTGAGCTATGAGGTCAAACAATGACTCTCATTAGCCGAGACAATAGCCTAAGATTGCTCTGATATAGCCACCTTGGATATCTTGGAGAGAAGAGATACCGGGTTTTCGGAAAGAAGGCTAATATTTTGTGCTGACTGCCAATGTTATTTTCTAGGAGGTAATATGAAAGTCACAGTAATAGGTTTTGGTCAGTGTGGTGGCAGGATTGCCGATGAGTTTGTTAAAATCAATAAGACTGCAATCAGTAGAAGGGGAATTGAAATCTGTCCCGGTGTTTATGCCGTCAATACGGATTCAGCAGATTTAGCCTGTTTACACTATATAAAATCCGATTATAAACACAGAATCCTTATCGGAGGGAATAAAACCGGTGGCCACGGCGTGGGGAAGATTAACGAGTTGGGAGCTCTGGTCACCAAAGAGGAATCTGACAAAATACTGGATGCGATTCAGGGCACCAAGCGCTTGTATGAATCGGATGCTTTTATATTAGCGGCTTCAGGAGGTGGAGGGACCGGGTCAGGCGCGATATCTGTTATGACCAAGCTGATAAAAGAACATTTTAATACCAAACCCGTTTATGACATCGTAGTTCTGCCTTTCGAGCACGAAGAGCAGACTGAAGAAAGATCCACTTTTAATACGGCAGCCTGTTTAAAGAGTATTAATGCCTCGGCCGATGCCCTTTTCGTTTATGATAACCAGAGATTAGGGAAAAAGGGAAACTATCTAAAAGGAAACTTCACACAAATTAATAAAGACATAGTTTATCCTTTCTATGATTTGCTTTGCGCAGGAGAAGAGACCAAAAGAAAATTTATTGGTTCAAAAACCCTGGATGCCGGAGATATCAAACAAACTTTGACCGGTTGGACATGTATGGGTTTTGGAAGTGTAGATGTACCGGTTTTCAATTTTCCTTTTGGCAAATCGGGTTTCACCAGCAGAAACAGGCAAATTGCCAAAGGTGTTCAAGCTATGGAACAAGCACTCGCCAACTTGTCTTTGGAGTGCAACACGGCAGAGGCTGCACGGGCGTTATTTTTGGTTTCCGGCCCTTCCGGTGAAATGACCATGGATATCGTCAAAGAAATCGGTACACGCCTGAGGAAAATTGCACCTCAAGCCACTATTCGAAATGGAGACTATCCCAGAGAAAAAGATGTAATTGATGTCCATATCATATTTTCCGCTCTCAGTCATCTGGTAAAAATCCGGGAATACTATATTAAATCGTCAAATCTTATTAAAGAATACCAGAAAAGAAGAGAAAATCGCGAGTATGATCAAAAAGAGATGGGTGACCTGGGTAAAGAAATCCCGGTTTTATCTTAACTGAAAGTTCTCCGGAATTCATATTAAGTAAGAAAATTAGTCTACCCTGACATTTCCATTAACAACCATCTTTACATAATCGTGGAAAGGTGAAAATTCAAATGCTGAAAGACGGTGTCCCTGAAGCCTCTACAAGCGACATAAAAAAAGCGAATGACGAATGGTTGAATTCTCAGGAAGAAGTACCAGCTAACAATCTGCCTGAAATACAGATCAAGCAAGATGGCTCTATATTGAATATTTCTGTTATCGCTCCTAACAAACAGGAAATAAAATCAGAACAGACAGTAATCGCCCTCAAAATTAACTTACCTCCTCAATTTTTTGCCAGGAAAGGAGAAGGGCCTTACGAAATAGAGATAACTAAAGACGAATCATCTTCATCCGATCAGAGTTTGCAGGATATCATCACTGCCAAATCTGGAGAAGAGCCAGTTGCCCCGAGCTATTCGCTGATAGATGATATAACCCTGAGACCTGTCGAAAACCTGGTTATCGTAAAATCTCAATTGATGGATGAGTTAACTGTTAGATCCGTGGAAAACCAGGTCACTACAGGCAATACACTGATGGATGAGGTAACTGTGAGACCTGTTGAAAGCCTGGTTATCGTAAGTCCTCAACTGATGGATGAAATATCTATTAGACCTGTGGAAAACCAGGCCACCGCAGGCTATACACTGATGGATGAGATATCCATAAGGCCATCTTCAGGCCCGATTAATATAGAATATGAACTCCTGGATGACTTAATAACTAAAAGTGCGATTTATCGGAATAAGAAAGCAAAACCCTCCAGCGATGCAGTCACAATCAACCCGGTGAAAAGTCCTGTCGAAAAAGCAGAACCTGTAAAGACCCTTAGCGTTAATGAAATCACGGAAATCCTGAATGAAAAAAGGGATTTTAAACAAGCCACAATTCGTTCAGAATTTACTAGGTTACGGCGCACACCATCCTTAGCCCGCAAAGTTGAAGGAATAGGCAACCTATCAAGTCAAGCTAAAAGCCTTCACAAGAAGGCTGAGTTAAGAGGAGTAATAAAAAAGGTATTGGCCACCCTCAGGATTTACAATAATAATGAATTCTATATTCAAGACACTAGCCTCACCCATGTTGATACATTGATACAAGAGCCTCAAATTAAAGACTTTACCTTCAAGGTAATTAATACTGTAACTGAACTGGACGAATTGATAGATGGTGGCTATGACCTTGTCATGAATATTAGAAAAATCAAGCGCGGGCTGAAAAAAGGAATGGTTGCATTCCTCATATTCGTTGAGCGGGAACTCGCCTCTATAGGGTGGGCATTAATGACCGAGAAATCTAAAGCAAATCTCAGAGGCTATCCCTACAACGAAGATTTGGACAGACAAGCTTGTGTTGTAGACGACTGGACGAACCCAAAGTTCCGGGGTAGCAGTATTTCAAGTTACATCAAACACGAGAGACAACAGTTACTTAAAAAGCAGGGATTTACATTTGAGCGCAGCATAGTAGAAGAGAGCATCGTGAAAGACCTCCGCGCTATGATAGCACAGAAAAGATTTGAATTAACTTATAAACGCAGGACTTATACTAATATATCCCTTCCCGGAATCTTCGGGGTGGAGATCTGGAAGGAGCATCCGCTTAACGAGACAGATGTTAAGCCTTCATATCAGATGATTACTCTCTTATTCCTTGTTTTTCCATCCTCCCGAGGTTGCCGATTCGAACGTAAAACCTGATGTTTTGACGCTAGATTGGATATTAACACACAATATTTTTTTGAGCAGGTATCCCAAAGAATCCGAGATGAGTGAAAACGTTGGAAGTATTTTCCCTGGATAACCAAGAAGAGAGTTCCCATCAACGGATGTATTCGGGTACCTGTAGTTGTTTACAATAACAAGCATCTGGCATTACATAATATTATGAATGTCATCAGTCCGCCATTTTCCCGCACCCAACCAATTAAATCATCAATTTCCGGTTAATATGGAAGGAATAACCGATGATGAAGTGACGGGAATACCGGGGATTTAAGATTTCTCAATCAATGTTAGTTCAGTGATTACACTCGCTGAAACTGATCTTGCACTGCTCATCGGATGTTCGGACAGACCTATTTAACCGACACCGGAGTCATCGCAGTGGCTCTAGCTGCCGCTTCAATCATTTTAACTTCATCTGAATGAGAGATAAACGCTACGTGACTGGACCTGATTTCGGTTGTCCTGGCGTTCATGCGTTTGGCAAAAAACCGCTCGAGTTCCGGATGGATAACCTGATTCTCCGTAGCAACCCTAAACCATGAAGGGATGGTTTTCCAGGCAGCACTTTCAAGAGTTTGTTCAAAGATTCCGCCAGAAATAGGTTTATGGGTAGCTGCCATCACCAGCGCCGTGTTAGAATCCACGTCCGGGAAAAAGATATCGTGGAACTTGTCCATGCCGCTATGGTGACTCATTGACTCTCCTCCTTTTAGGATTTCTCCTTTTTTTCTTCAATAATTATTCTACGAGAGTCATGTGTAACAATTTGAGCCAGCTAAAAAAGATTATTTTGTGTTTCTCTCACAAAAATCGAAAATAGCATCGTATTTTGCTAACGGGACTAGAGAGAATCCTTTAGGAAATTCATTCCGCTATATTTCGCGTTCTGGATAGAGATCCACCCTAGTCCAAACCACAAAATCAGAACAGCCTCATTATTCGTATCGCACCTTTTGATAGTAACGACGCTTCTAACGATTTAGCTGCAAACTTTTGGACAGGGAGGCACAGGTACGGTATAACCCTAACTCCACCATAAAACAAATATTGCTGTATTTTTAGGACCACTTTTCGGGGAACAAATCGCCTGAATAGAGGTTTTTGCATGGAATTTCGGCACTCTATTAGTCTCCAGATTAAAAGTGTTTGTTATTTGATGGATACTGGCGGGATTCTGCTGTTTTCCAACTTCAGCGCCTTGATTACACAAACTGTGTCGTCTGCCTGTTTGCGGATATTATTTTCCCATTGCATGGGACGTAAATTTGTAAGCTCCTGACCCCCCCGTTCAGATTGTGGATGGATATAGTTTATTTCCCAACCAAATGACGACGCCTGGCGCCCATACATTGACCTGGATATCCAAGCTCCACACTGATCTTGTCTCCAATACCTTGGATCATTATTGGAAACGACGACACCCTTTTCCCATACCTTTTGTATTACTTCTACTGTGCACAACATACTTACACCCCTGTATTATTTTCTCTTGACCCTTATTCTTTATTTCTCGCTATCAACACCAATCAGTCCAATAATATTTATTATCAACTTAAATAAACTATTTTTTTATAAAACAAAGAACAATGGTATAGGACAAGTAGATATATAATTTAGTTTATTCCAGGGTGCGCGCTTTATTTTTAAGCCTTCTAGCCTCATATTCTTCAGCTATTTTTTTCTCTTTCTCAAAATAAGCTTTTTTTCTCTTCTGTTCAGCAGCCAGTTGCTTAACTTCTTCGGCAACTTGCTTTTCCGCCCGCTCCTTTTCTTTAGCCAGCGAAGCTTTTTCTATTTCTTTTTCCCTGGCTAAATAGGTTTTGGCTCTGGCTTGTTCTTTTTCTAATAATTGAGCTTCCTTAGCTTTAAACTTATTACTTAGAAAGGTCTTTCTATCTGCCTTTTCTTCTTGATTTTTCATCCTTTTCTCCACTTATACAATTATGCCTGTGAATTACCAGATAAAAAAATATGTTCAAGGTTTAAAAATGGTTATGGTGATAAGCTTACGTTCTGCTTGACAGGGGTACCAATCACCATTCTCGGAGGATTGTAAGTGACTTCTTTCTTTACCTTCCCAATCAAAATTGGTTTTCTATCATCACGGGACATCAAGGAGGAATATGACCCCAATAAACGCTCATATTGACGGTGATAAAACTCAGGTAAAACTTCCGTCTTATGTTCATGAAAAGCTCTGAACTGTTGATCGGTATTTAATAAATCCAGGATCTGGCGTAATCTCGCAATCATCTGCCGATTACCTAAAGTTTTTACCAAATTGTATCCAGCCGGGAATGGGGCAGGCGCACCCTTTAATCTTTTCAGCAGCATGCTTCCGGAGGATACATA
>DEUU01000408.1 GCA_002362735.1 Dehalococcoidia bacterium UBA3254 | reverse complement strand
AGAAAGTGGGTAACGACCATGAGGTTGCCTGCATAAGAGTGTGAACCCCGAATTTTTGCAATTATTAATTCGGAATGTGCCTGTCAGGATTAACTGCGACAAAAAACCGTGATAACAAGGTATCTTTTTCATCTTGTATTATTACTGAACATAAAAAACAGGTGATTGGTCTTTTAGATTTCCCAAACATTTTTAGTAACTTCTGGCAGGTGATTTATGACAGACAAGGTTTACGGAGGCATTGAAGCCGGAGGAACGAAGTTTGTTTGCGCTGTTGGTACCGCACCGGATAATCTTATAAAAACGCAATTTGCTACAACTTCCCCTGATGAAACTATCGGAAAGGTCATTAATTTCTTTAAAGAATATGTTCGCCAAAAGCTGCTTACTGCAATAGGTATCGCTTCTTTCGGTCCTCTTGATCTTGATAAAAATTCCCCAACTTATGGATATATTACCTCTACTCCAAAAGATTCGTGGTCATACATTGACTTCGCCAGGAAGATACAAAACCGGCTGGAAATTCCAGTCGCTATTGATACAGACGTAAATGGTGCAGCGTTGGGTGAACATGTCTGGGGAGGAGCAAGAGGGCTTGATACCTTTATCTATCTAACGGTAGGGACGGGGTTTGGCGGAGGCGGTATGATAAATGGTAAGCTGATGCACGGATTATTACATCCTGAAATGGGACATATCCGAATTCCTCATGATTGGCAAAAAGACCCATATTCTGGATGCTGTCCCTACCACGGCGATTGTCTGGAAGGTCTGGCCTGCGGAAAAGCCATGGAAGGCCACTGGGGACAACTGCCCGAAAATATTCCTTTTGACCATCCGGCCTGGGAATTAGAAGCTAGCTATCTGGCGATCGCAATTCACAACTTCATATGTACCATATCTCCTCAACGTGTCATCGTTGGCGGTGGACTGATGAAAAATCCTGGTCTTATGCCGGCTGTTCGCCGTAAAGTAGAATTAAACCTTAATGAATATATCCGTTCGGATGCAGTTACGAAGGATATTGAACATTATATTGTTTCCCCAGCATTAGGAGATATGGCGGGTGTCATCGGAGCGCTGGAGTTAGCAAAGACGATTAATCAAGACGTTTAAACCGACAGGGCAAGAAGACATTTAACCGGAACCGTTATGTATCTTGGAAGCGGTTGATGAAAACAACTTCCTGTCAACCTTCCGTGTTTGACTGTGAAATGCGTCTTTTCTGGCACTCAAGATTTCATTTTTGGATTGTTTTGTATTGAAATTTTTCCAGGCTGATACTAATTAAGCCCTTGACTAAAGCAGCCTGAACAAATAAAACTAGATAATGATCAAATGAGTCGTAAGTCATGTCCTGGTGCTGGATTGGGAAATGCTTTTCTTTGAATTTAGAGATAGTTTTCAGATAAACTTATATTAAATCAGGGGATGGCCAGATGTTCAAACTCAATCGGCAGGGCGAGCGTTTTAAAAAACTTCGGAGAATAGAAGGAATGCTCCAGGCAAAGACCTGGAAGAATAACCGAGATTGAACAGCACCATAAGGAGTATTGATTTGAAAAAATCATTTGACATAAAGCAGACATGGTTGTCCTGTATTCATTGCGGTTACCGGACCGATCTGCTTGAAGAAAGAAAATTTCGGTGTCCGAAATGTGGAGACCTGTATGACATCGAACACAACTTTGATCTGGCTAGGATGTCCCTGGAAAAATATCAAGAAATATTCGACTCCAGGATTTCATCGGCAGCACTCCAGAAGAAAGAGGTAAAGTATCATTCTGGCGTTTGGCGCTTCCAGGAATGGATCATGCCATTCATGCCGGAAAAAATGATTGTCAGCCTGGGCGAAGGGAATGTGCCGATTGTTCGGGCGGGTAACAATCTTCAAAAATGGGTGGGTGATGATATTGAACTTTACATCATCATGGAAGGGATGACTCCAACGGGTTCTTTCAAAGATTTTGGCGGAACCGTGATGATGAGCGTTGCCAGAGCGGCAGGTGTAGAGAATGTCTGTTGTGCTTCAACCGGCGATACCTCTGCCATGGCGGCAGCTTATGCGGCTGCGGCCGGAATTCAGTGTTCGGTTATACTTCCGAAAGGAAAAATAACGCCGGTCCAGCTGGCCCAGCCCCTGGTTCACGGCGCAAAGGTGATTCTTCTGCCAGGAGACTTTGATGCCTGTATGAAAGTAATGCAGGAACTGGTAACCAGATACGGCGTTTATCCTGCTAACAGCCTCAACCCGGCCCGGATAGAAGGACACCAGGCAACGGTATTCCTGATCTCACAGTATTTCGGCTGGAAATGTCCGGACTGGATTGCTGTTCCGGTAGGAAACGGAAGCAACTGCTCTTCAGTGGGTAAGGCTCTCAGACTGCTGAAAAGATTTGGGATGGAAAAAACCTCGAGAATTCTCGGATGTCAGTCTGAAGCAGCCAATCCTTTAGCCAGGTCGTGGAATTCTGCGAAGGAAGCGGAAAACGGTGATGTCTATGCATCGCTCGAGAAATGGAAATCTTGCTACAAACCGGTTGCCGCAGGCGAAACGACGGCTACCGCCGCTCGCATCGGAGATCCTGTTTCACGAGATAAAGTAATGAGAGAAATTACGAACTCAAAGGGAGCGATGCAGGTAGCTGCAGAACGCGACTTAAATGAAGCGGTCGCTATTTGCGGAAAAGACGGGTATTTCGTTTGTCCGCAAACCGGAATAGCACTGGCGGGGGTACGTAATGCCCGCCGGGAGGGGTGGATCCGAAGCGGGGCAAGGGTAGTGGTGGTTTCAACTGCTACCGGATTAAAGTTTACGGATTCAGCAGCGGTTAACCTTCAGAGCAATATTATCTCGGCAGAAGATTGCCGGACAGAAACGGTAGCCAGGATTTTAAAAATTAAATAATGCCTGAAATTTTCTCAGTATATTAGCGTAATAAGCAGAGGTTTTGTCATGAGAACAAGAATAACGGACTTATTAGGAATTCATCACCCTATCGTACAATCTCCGATGGCCTCCATAGGTCTGGCTCCTCTGGTCATTGCTACATGTAATGCCGGAGGTCTGGGGCTTTTTGCGCCCCCTGGAATGACTCCGGAGCACACCAGGGAACAAATCCGTGAAATCAAGAAGCAGACCCACGGAAAACCTTTTGGCGTTAATGTCATGCCCAATATGCCCAAAGTTAAAGATGTTATTCAGGTAATGTTAGAGGAAAAAGTGCCGGTCTGGACTTCAGCCATAAGGAGCCCTTTTGCTTTCTTTAACATGAAGAAACCGGATGATGTGATATATATAGCTGCGGTTGGTAACGTCAGGCAAGCTTTAGGAGTAGAGAAGGAGGGAGCGGATGCAGTCATTGTCCAGAGCTGGGAATCCGGAGGTCATTCCAGCTTGATAGCGTCTTCAGTGTTGATACCTGAAGTCGCCCGGGCGGTCAAGATTCCGGTGGTGGCAGCCGGAGGTTTCTGTGACGGAAAAGGGTTAGTAGCCGCTTTAGCTCTGGGGGCGGAGGGAGTTGCCATGGGTACGAGATTCGCGGTGACTCATGAGAGCCCACTGCCCCAGTCGATTAAAAATTTATATCTTGAAGCTCGAGATAAAGATGCGGCCCTGAGCGCTAATTGGGACGGCATGCCTTTGAGGGCGATCAGTAAGATGAAGAATTATCGCGGCTGGTGGACACATTTTTGGGATGTTTTACCAAATATGCTGGCCACGAAAAAGGAATTCAATGCCAGCTTTAAGGAAATGCTGCAAAATGCCAGTTACATGAGGCAAATTCATTGCTCGCCATTCCAGTTCATGACCGGTATGGCGATGTTTCGCCGGACCATTGCAACGGGCGATGTCAGGAAATCTTTCACTCCAGCCGGACAGGTGGTGGGCCTGATTAAGGATATACCCACCTGTCTCGAACTTATTACACGCACCGTTGCTGAAGCCGAAGAATGTGTCAGGAAGCTAAATGCCAGTGTCTTGACCTCCCCTTCGATAAAAAACCCTTAGTCAGGTACTAAAACCATCGGTCAGAACACTGTCTGCGAACGATCAGGTGTTAGGCAACTTATAATATTTTGAAGCCAGTGTAGCATGGACGAAAAGAATAGGTTTAGTGACTTTAATAAAATTGAGCGGGCAATGGATCATTCCCTTTGGAATATAAACGCTGGTCGGGGTAGTGATTTTATAGATTTCCTGCTCCTTACCTAATCCTATTTCTATATCCGCCCCGAGGTCTCCCATGTTATCCGGGTCCATGGAGAGAAAGTAGATATACATATCGAAATCATGGACATGAGGCGCATCTTCCATCAAGACCGGCTGGGTTATACGCAGGAACATCATGGTGAAATTTGATTTATAGTGCTCTTCCCCTTTATATACCAGTTCCGGGCCAAAGCCTCCGATGTTGACAGGATTTCTGACTACATAATTCGCGTACTTATTGGTCGTCATAACCAGTCACCTCCTTTTTCTATGTTCCAAACGATGATCATTATGGATTATCATACATCTCAGGTTGCTGAATGTTCAAGCGTATCCATAGAGATTCATCATAATTAAAGGGATGGGCTGTTTTCGGAGATGCTGTCTGCTTATTGGTTGAGTTGTTTCTCATACCACTTTCGATAGTGTGTCCGGGCATAAGAAGAAGATATCCGGCCGTTTATCATCGAACGCAGAGATTCCTTGAACCGTGGGTGAAACAAAGCCAGATAGATATGTAATAAGAACATCAAAAAGACGATGACGAAAGCGATTCCATGAACGAATAAAATCCATTCGTAGGCATACACCGGCAGAATAAATTTGAAACCCCAGAGAGGTATGCCGGATAAAATGAATATCAATCCGGTAAAAATGACAACTGATTGCCATAGTTTTTGCCCGGAGTTCAGACGTTCTTGGGGAAGCATCCGTTTCTCCTGCCCGCCAAAGTAATAGTCCGGTGCAGCCACTACCCATCTTACATCTTCAGTTCCCCATTTAAGTGATTCTTTAATAAATCCGGTCGATGACCTGGGAGCCAGAAAATAACCTATTATCGGAACAATGATAAAAATAACTGCTCCTGCCCGGTGCAGAATTTGAGCAATATGGATATCGCTGTAAGCATTCCCCTGGAAAAGGGTAAAGGTTCCGGTAACGGCCAGGATTATAAAGGCTCCGGTGTGTATCCAGTGCAGGACGATGGACCGCATTCGAAAACGTTCGATGGTTTTGTTTTCGATATTATCAGAATTAATCATCGATTTTTGCCTTCCTTGTTCTTAGACTTGATTCTGACTATTGTGTAGTTTGAAACAATCCCGACCAGACCGACGCCGGTCAGGCCGATGCCAACCAGCTTCAGGACATTATTGGCCTTATCAGCCGTCACTAACCCGGGGTCGTTACCATGACAGACGACACAATTTGTGGTCGAATGGGCGTCATGGACAGCCAGCGAATTATCGTAGCTCGGGATGCCGTGGCAGGGGATACACGAATTGAAGTCTACACGTGCAGTGGTTCCGCCGGTATGACAGATTATGCATTGCATAGTTGAGTGAGCCGCGTGCACAGACGTAACACTTTGAAAGCCAGGTATGCCATGGCACTCAACACAAGTTTGTTTTATCCTGGACAGTACTGGAGGGGGCGGGGTTGACGGGCGAATTATAAAAGCCGCGGCCAGTATACCGCCAATTATCAATACAAGCAAAGACCCAATCAATATTCTCATCAACTATATTATAACCGTAACCAAATGTCAGAGTTAATGGTTTAGAAAGGGATTATGATCTAAAAAAATTAAATGAAAACTTTTATCCGGATTGGAAATAAGATGAAAAGAACTCGAATTTTGTTTAATTCGGGCCCGTGCTCTATACTTAGAGTATCGAGGGAATATCCGGATAATGCAATCTAGAACATGGCGAAGAAATCTTTATGCTATCGCCGTTGCGGAATTTATAGTTTTATTAGGCTTCACACTTTACAGCCCTTTACTACCAATCTATATGCAAAAACTGGGCGGATTTAGCGTCAATGAGGCAGCTTTCTGGTCTGGCATAGCTACCGGCACCTCAGGACTGACAATGGTGATCACTGCGCCGATCTGGGGAGTCGTGGCGGACAGGTGGGGTCGCAAGCCAATGCTTATCAGGGCTCAATTCGGCGGCGCCGTGATAGTTGCCCTGTTTCTGGTAGCCCCAAATATCTATTTTCTCACCGGTTTTCGCATCCTTCAGGGAATATTTACCGGCACGGTAGCTGCAGCTTCAGCCCTGATTGCCTCTCAAACGCCCCGGGATAAACTTCCTTACAGTATGGGAATCCTGATGGGGGCCGTCTTTGCAGGCCAAACGATCGGACCGCTGGTGGGTGGATTTCTAGCGGATCATTTCGGATTCCAGACCGCCTTTATAGTCACCAGTTGTTTGCTGGGTGCTGGAGGACTGATGGTACTCTTATTGGTCCATGAGACCTTTAAGAGACCAGAGGCTTCCGAACGCGTATCCGGAAAAGGAATTATGCAGCTGGCTTTTTCCCGTCAGATTTTACCTTTATTGATAGTGCTGGCAGCATTAAGCATTGGTCCGCAAATAATCTTGCCGATTTTACCCCTGATTATTTCTACTTTGCATCCTGCGGGGGGAGCGGCCAGTGCCGCTGGAGAAGCCTTTGCCCTGCTGGGGGTAATAACTGCGATATCTTCTCTGGTGTTCGGTCATTTTAACAGCCGGATGTCCATCCGCAAAGTCCTCATCTTTTGTTGCATTGGGACAGGTATGCTTTATTTGCCGTCTATTTGGGCCGGCTCTGCATTAAAACTGATCCTTTTGGTAGGGATGACCGGGCTGCTCATGGGCGGTATAGTGACATCATCAAATTCTCTGGTGAGCGTAGCCGTACCAGTCAGTCAGCAGGGAATCGCTTACGGACTTTCACAAAGTGCCAGCGCGTTGGGGGCGGGTGCGGGGCCATTCCTGGGGGGAGTTTTAGCTTCGGTCGTAGGACTGAACCATGTTTTTGGAATTTCTTCAGCGGTCTTTCTACTGGCAGGGCTGCTTGCTTATAGATTAATACCCGGGTCTCTGGGAAAGAGAGTCGAACATAATGAATCCCAGAAGACAGACATGGCTTGAAAGACAGATTATTTTTTGGGCGAATTTATTACTGAATTTATAAACATAAACATATATTGTAAGGAGTTTAATGGATTTCGAATCATTCAATCTTAATAAAAAAGTAATGGACGGTGTGAAAGCTGAGGGATATGAGACTCCAACACCCATCCAGCTTAAAGCTATCCCATCGATTATGCAAGGCCGTGATCTCATTGGTTTGGCCCAAACAGGAACCGGAAAAACAGCGGCTTTTGTGCTACCGGTATTGCATCACCTGATAAACCTCCCGAGAGGACAGGTAAGAGCCCTGATAGTATCTCCCACGCGCGAATTGGCAGAACAGACCTGTGAAACCATCAATGTTTTAGCACGCTATACGGGATTACGCTGTATATCCATTTATGGTGGAGTGGGGATGGAACATCAGAATCGGGCTTTACGTAATGGGGTAGAGATCATCGTAGCCTGTCCGGGCCGTTTACTGGACCATTTGTTAAAGGGTACGGTAGATTTGTCTCAGATAGAAATACTGGTGATCGATGAGGCTGACCGTATGTTTGATATGGGCTTTCTGCCAGATATCCGCAACATCGTCAGGTGTATTACTAACCCGCATCAAACATTATTATTTTCAGCTACCATGCCGGAAGATATCCGAAGGTTGGTACAGGAAGTACTGAAGGATCCGGTAACGGTTAATATCGGACACTCCGCTCCGATAAAGAGTGTTTCCCATGCCCTGTATCCCGTCCAGCCTCATCTTAAGACCCAGCTATTAAAGGAAATATTGCGCTCGACAGAAACGAAGTCGGTCATTATCTTTACGCGTACCAAACACCGGGTAGAGAGGGTGTCAGAGCAATTATTGAGAGCGGGATATAAAGTAGCCTCTCTACAGGGAGATATGAGCCAATACGAACGTCAGGCAGCGATGGATGGATTTCGGGATGGCACACTGAAGATTCTCGTAGCCACAGATATCGCTGCCCGTGGGCTGGATATTCTGAGCATCTCCCATGTGATAAATTACGATATGCCGGACACAACCGATGCCTATACCCACCGGATTGGGCGGACTGGACGGGTCGATAACACAGGTGAGGCGTATACCCTGGTCACGAGAGAAGACCAGGCCATGATCAGAGACCTGGAGCTTATTTTTAAAAAGCCCATTGAAACGAGAACGTTGCCCGGGTTTGATTATACTGTGGAAGCTTCTAAACGTACAGAAGGCCGTTCACCCCGTCGGGATGCAAGGCGGAGCTCTCAGCCGCGGCGCCCGGGTAAGTCAATGCGCACGGGTCGATCGCCAGCACGAAATAGAGTCAGGTCAAAGTCATCCAGATCATAAATCCACTACCGTAAATCCGTTTTTCTTAGATTCGAGAATCAGCGCTTCAGCAACGAGCCTGCGAACGTGTTTGTCTGTGAGGGCTCCTGAATCCATCACTGACCCTCCGAAAACAATTTGCCGGACCTGGCAAATCTCCAGGCCGATATGTAACTTTTCTTTCAAATAAGCTCTGAATTCGGTATTCACCTTTTTATTCGCTAATTGGGTCTGACCGGGGTTTAAGTAGCCATACAAACGCTGGGGACATAACTCCTGGGCTTCTCCGATGTAGACCAGCTTTTTGTCTCCAGGCGTTTTCAGGTGAATGTCCCATTTAAACACCGCTGGAGATTTATATCTGTTTCGCATAAAAGGGCTGATAGCCATCGGAAATAAATATTCGACATTTTCTCTCAAATAGACGGTCTGCCATTGATAGGTTAAATTAATCTGCAGTTCTGCCATGATTTTCCCCAAACCATTAATACTACTATCAGAACCATTATACACGAATGCAGGTTTTCCGACCCTGATTGGATGAAGTATTTTTCCCGGGAGTAAAACCAGGGCGCAGCCGGATAAATCGTTTATGACTATAAGTTGATTCTTGTTCGGATAAAATGGTTCAATGGATGAGGAAATATTAGAGATTGAACGACAATAAGAAAGAAGCATCCAGAAAATGACTGAAATGCATACCGCACATGTCGCTAAAGAACTCGGACTTAATCTTACGCAAGTCCAGGCGGTAGAAACTCTTCTAAATGAAGGCGCCACCGTTCCGTTTATCGCTCGCTATCGTAAAGAACAAACCGGATCGATGGATGAAGTAGCGGTCACACGGGTACGGGACCGTCTGACTCAACTGGCGGAACTGGACAAACGCCGGGAAGCTATTCTCAAATCGCTGGAAGAGCGAGAATTGTTAACGGATGAACTGCGTCAGGGTATCGAGGCGGCGCAAAGCCTGACGGTACTGGAAGATATTTATTTGCCATACCGTCCTAAGAGGCGCACCCGGGCTACCATCGCCCGGGAGAAAGGGCTGGAGCCACTTGCAACCATCATATCTGCCCAGGATAACCGGACCGATCCTGTCCAGGCGGCACTAACCTTTATCAACGCCGAAAAAGGAGTTACGTCTGTTGAGGATGCGCTGGCTGGAGCTCGCGATATCATAGCGGAGACAATTAATGAAGATGCCAGTGTACGTCAGTCCCTGAGACAGCTTTTTATCTCCGAAGGTCTGCTACTATCTACAGTTGTGAAAGGCAAGGAAGAAGAAGGAGCAAAATATCGGGATTATTTTGAAATCCAGGAACCGGTCTTCCGGATGCCCAGCCACCGGGCGCTCGCGCTGTTTCGAGGCGAAGCGGAAGGATACCTGACGCTGTCAATTCGTCCCCCCGAAGAGAAAACTTTATCAATACTGTTCCGGCATTTTGTGAAAGGGCAGAACGCATCTTCAGACCAGGTGATTCTGGCCATGGAGGATAGCTATAAGAGATTACTGGCGCCGTCTCTGGAGACTGACACACGCCACGAAATAAAAGTGCGGGCTGATACTGAGGCTATCCAGGTTTTCGCTCAAAACTTGCGTGAACTCTTGATGGCGCCTCCACTGGGACAAAAGACCGTAATGGGAATCGACCCAGGCTACCGCACGGGATGTAAAGTAGTCTGGATTAACCCACAGGGTAAACTGCTGGGCAATACTACGATCTATCCCACTCTATCCGACCGGCAGGCGGAAGAGGCGGGGAAAAATATTAGTGATCTGGTTTAACGATATTCAATTTAGGCCATTGCTATTGGGGACGGAAACCACGGGCGCGAGAACTCAACGCTTTTCCGTGGCGGCCATATATCGTTCATATT
>DEUU01000052.1 GCA_002362735.1 Dehalococcoidia bacterium UBA3254 | reverse complement strand
TGTCCTTGTCTATACTTCTGCCCCCCTGGAAACTGATTTGGAAGTAACTGGTCCAATAGTGGTTAAACTCTGGGCAGAGTCTTCGGCTGTTGATACAGACTTTACCGGTAAGCTGGTAGATATATGGCCTGACGGCCCTGTATATAACTTGACTGAGGGTCTCGTTAGAGCCAGATATCGCGAATCCTTTTCTGAAGCTAAGCTTATCGATCCAGGTAAGATTTACGAGTACACCTTAGAATTAGGTGCTACCAGCAATGTGTTTAAAGCTGGACACAGAATCCGCCTGGAGATCTCCAGTAGCAATTTCCCCTGGTATGATCGTAACCTTAATACAGGGCATCCTATAGGACAAGATGCTGAAATGAGAGTAGCTATCCAGACAATCTATCATAAAGCCCAATTTCCGTCTCATATTATGCTTCCATTAATACCCAGATAGAGTACTACCTCAGATAAAAACGCTGGCTTGAAAGGATGTGATAGTAGAAAATTCAGTGATTATTAGTTGAAAGCGTTTGCTTGCCCGAACCTATATAATAACACATTTAAAAAAATCTTCATCTGTGAGGTTTTCCCATTGAAAAGAAGTTTTCAAAATATCAATCAAAAGACTTTTGATCTTATAGTTATTGGAGGAGGAATTATCGGAACAGGCGTTGCCCGGGATGCTGCTCTGCGCGGGCTGGATACTCTCCTGGTTGAAAAAGAAGACTTTGCCTACGGCACCACTTCACGTTCGACACGGCTGATCCATGGTGGACTGCGCTATTTGCGCATGCTTGATTTCAAGTTGGTCTGGAAAGATTTACACGAACGTGAAATTTTGCTCCATATCGCTCCGCATCTAGTCCAAAAACTCGAATTCTGTATTCCTTTGCAGCAAAGCCATCCGATGTATCGTATTACATTACCTATAGGACTCTGCTTATACGACATCATGGCTACAGGTAAAAGCCTGCCTTCTCGCCAACACTTGTCCCTTGGTAAGACCCTCCAGTATGAACCGGCATTGGCCGATACCGCCGGCCTGGTAGGTTCCTTGATTTTCTATGATTGTCAGGCTCGCAATATGGAAAGACTGTGCCTTGAAAATGTTCTCGGTGCCAGTGAGAAAGGAGCCTGTATTCTAAACCATGCTGAAGCCACAGATTTCCTGTTTGAGGAAGGAATAGTAAAGGGTGTTAAGTTTCAAGATAGACTTTCTGGCGAGAATTACACTGCCAAAGGCCGGGTAGTACTCAATGCCGGTGGACCCTGGGCTAATCTGGTTTGGAATAAAGCCAATATTAGTCACAAAATAAACCTTCGCCGAACGAAAGGTATCCATTTGCTGACCAGCAAGCTCTCGAATCATGCTCTCATATTATTCGCCAAAAGCGACGGCCGACTCTTTTTTATAATTCCCTGGAATGATTGCTCGTTAATTGGAACAACAGATACCGATTATTCAGGGGACTTGGATAGTGTCTGCGTTAGTCAATCTGATGTCGAATACCTGGTCACTGAAACCCGGAACTATTTCCCACACTTTAAACCCGACGACATTTACTACACGATGGCTGGCTTGAGACCCCTGGTTCCTAATGACGGAAAAGACGAGTCTAACACCTCCCGAGCTCACAAGGTGATCGACCACGAGGGAAGAGACAAAATTAAAGGCTTAATATCCATTCTGGGAGGGAAAATTACTGCCTACCGTGCGATTGCTGAGGAGGCCACCAACCTTGTTTGCCGGAAACTAAAAATTGCAGCCACTTGTAGTACTACACAAACGCCCTTGCCTGGAGCTCCTGGTATAAACGAACAGGATTCCAAAAAAATCGCCCGTGAAGAAGGATTGCCGGTTGATGCCATAACTAACCTGGCAGAAATTTATGGATCACGTCTTTTCCAGATACTTGACCTGATTAAAGATGACCGGCTTTTAGGAGATCCCATTAAATCTGGATTTCCAGACATTCGAGGTCAAATAAAACATGCGGTGATGGAAGAAGAAGCCCTGACGGTGAGTGACTTCTTGTTAAGGCGTAGTACCCTGGGTCTGCGGCCAGACCGCGGGAGAGATATCTATGAGGCAGTAGCCCATGAGATGGGCTTGATATTAGGGTGGAATGCCGAACAGGTGCAAAAACAAATCCAGAATTACAAGGCTATCATTGATCTTGGCCAAAGTTTCCGAAAAGCAGAAAATAAATAAGGCAAGGACATGGTAGAGTCTTAAAAAGCATTATCCTGAAGGTGAGAGAATTAATATGAACAAAACAAAATATATTCTGAGCATCGACGAAGGGACGACTGGCTGTACAGGGTTACTCTTTAATGATAAAGGACAGGAAGTATCCCGCTCGTACCGTGAGATACGTCAGATTTTTCCACATCCGGGTTGGGTAGAGCATGAACCGGAAGAGATTTTTCAAAGGTGTTTATCCGTTGGAAGAGAAGCTGTACAGCAAGCTAATATATCTTTTTCGCAAGTTGAAGCTTTGGGAATCACCAACCAGCGTGAGAGCGTCGTTGTTTGGGAAAGAGTCAGCGGGAAACCCGTATATCCTTCAATCTGCTGGCAATGCCGGCGCACAGCCGGTATGTGTGATGAGTTGAAGCAAAGAGGGTTGGAGAAACTAATTCGACAGAAGACCGGTCTACCAATCGATGCTTATTTTTCCGGGCCTAAAATCTCCTGGATCCTGGATAACATACCTAACGGTTGGCGACGGGCAATCAAAGGCGATCTCGCTTGCGGTACAATCGATAGCTGGTTGGTCTGGAACCTTACCGGGGGGAAAGAATATATCACAGATTATACTAATGCCAGCCGAACTATGCTATTTAATATCAACTCCTTAGAATGGGATACGGATCTTCTTAATTTGTTAGGGATTCCGATCATAATGCTTCCGAAGGTTCTGCCTTCGAGCATGATTTATGGAGAAACAGAGGATGGAATATTTGACAATTGTCATATACCCATTGCCGGCATCGCAGGTGATCAACAGGCAGCTCTCTTCGGGCAGTCCTGCTACCAAAAAGGAATGACCAAAAATACGTATGGTACTGGCTCCTTTGTATTGACGAACGCGGGTGATAAGCCGTTCTTTTCTAACTCCGGATTAATCACTACCGTCGCTTGGGGGACAACCAACCAGGTGACTTATGCAATGGAAGGTAGTATCTTCGCTTCCGGAGCAGTTGTTCAGTGGTTGCGAGATAGCCTGGGAATAATTAAGACGGCTGCAGAAAGCGAAGCGCTTGCTTCCACTGTACCTGATAATGGCGGAGTCTATTTCGTGCCTGCCTTTGTAGGGTTAGGAGCTCCTTATTGGGACATGTATGCCCGGGGAACGATCCTGGGATTAACCAGAGGAAGCAGCAAAGGGCATATCGCAAGAGCCGCCCTGGAAGCCATTGCTTTCCAGAGCCGCGATGTCATAAGCCTGATCAAGGAAGAGACTAACCTGCAGATTCCGGTACTGCGGGTAGATGGGGGCGGCAGCCTTAATAACCTTCTGATGCAGTTCCAGGCGGACATACTGGGAATTCCTGTCCAGCGGGCGAATACAGATGCCATTACAGCTTTAGGCGCAGCTTATCAAGCCGGTCTGGCGGTGGGTGTCTGGAAAGATATAGATGAAATTGCTAAACAATGGCACAGCACGATGACCTTCGACCCGAAGATGGGAGTCGATCAAAGGGAAACCCTTTATCATAACTGGAAACGTGCGGTAGAACGTGCTCAGAAATGGGCAACTGAATCATGATCCATTACAATGAATTAGTTTTATAACTTCTTTAAAAAGGCGGCGGCTCTGATTCTTAGCGATAATTGGATTAAGGTCTCAGCATTAATACCAATGTTATCTTTGTTGACTGATTAAAATTCGGGTACTGTTATATCTTACTGTATCATACATGGTATTTACGTCGACTAGACTTAGCTTTTCAGAGACATTGGGAATAGGTACACTTTTAATCTTACCTTCGGAGTAACTTACCATTTTACCAAATTCTCCAAGCGTGATAAGATTTGCGGCAGCGATCCCAAAATTGCGGCCCATCCTGCGATCATAGGATACCGGATCGCCACCTCGTTGGATATGACCAAGGGATATACTTCTGGTCTCAAACCCTAATGCTGATTGAATTTCTTTAGCTAAATATTCGCCGATGCCGCCTAATTTCTCACGATTATACATATCTTGCTGGTAATCTCTCACAAAGCGATTGTCTCCGACTGGTTTAGCTCCTTCAGATACTAAGATGATATTGTAACGAGAACTATTTTTTTTGCCCTGAATAATTAACTCAAGTACTCTTTCCAGAGAAAAATCGTATTCAGGAATAAGAATAATGTATGCCCCACTGCTTTCACCTGCTCTTAGTGCTAACCATCCTGCCGCCCCTCCCATCGTCTCCACAATAAAGATCCTTTGATGAGAACCCGCTGTGGTTCTTAATTTATCAATAATATCGGTAATAATTTCAACTGCTGTTTCAAATCCTAAACAATAGTCCGTTGCACATACATCATTGTCAATTGTCTTAGGAATTGCGACGATTTTTATTCCTCTTTTCAATAATTTGTTTGCAATACTTAAAGTATTGTTACCTCCAAAGACTATTATGGAGTCAAGACCAAGATACTTAATATTATGAATTATGATATTAAAAACAGAATCACTACTTTTTAGAGGGTTTAAGCGCGATGTTCCCAGATAGGTACCACCATACCTGTCCCAAGAGCGAACTACTTCTTTTGTCAGGAACATCGTATTATTATCTATAACCCCAGTGGCTCTATCCGTGAAAAGAAGTCCTTTCCAGCCATTTTTTATCCCGATAATTTCGGGTATATCTCCCTCGTTTATCAACGACGGATTTTCCTGGATAGTTTTCACTATCCATTTAACCGCCATGTTGATACCGGCGCAGTCCCCCCCTCCTGTTAATATACCTATTCTCACTCTTTAAAATTCCCTTTAAAATTAGCTGAAATATTTTTATTTACTTGTGAGAAATCACCTGAACTAAAATATTATCTTGTATGACTCTACAAAGAGTAGTTTAATGATTCTATCATATCTTAAAATATATATTTTTATAAATCAAAGCACTCATTTCCTGTTAGATTCAGTTTTAATTACGATTATGTTCTTTGTGTAATATCATATTGGTAAGAACTCATATATTTTCTGATATGATTACGTATTTTTTGGGGGGCTTATTTTGGTAATAATATCCGCCCAGGTTTTATATGGATACTCAATACCAGCCGCTCTCGCCGGCGTGCTTCCACCTAGAGCATCATTTGGTCTAAAATAATTGTAATGAATATTGTACCTTCCCAGGAATTGTTTAGCTGATTCCATACTCCGCAATCCAGCTAATATTTTATTTCTTTCACTTGGAATATAT
>DEUU01000164.1 GCA_002362735.1 Dehalococcoidia bacterium UBA3254 | reverse complement strand
GGTGATATAGAGATTTTGCCATATGCCTGGATTCTGAGAAGTCATAATAACCGCCTGCCTGGCAGCCCGCCAGACCAAGCGCAATAATGGTCTTATTTACATCGAGTTTCAAAATATTAGAAGCCGCCGAGACACTCCAAAAAACAGTGGCAAAGCCGTCGGAATATCCTAATCTGAGTGCCGGGACCGAGATACCTGCATTAGCTAGTCTGGCCGCAATATCATAGCCAGCTACTACTGCGGTAATCATTTCTTTTCCATTAGCTTTCTGTCTTTCACCGCAGGCAAGAGCTGCCGGTATAACCCCTGCCGCAGCGTGGCCAGCTTCATATAAAACATCATCAATTTCGTCACCGTGGCCCATTGTACCGTTAACTAGAGCTGCATTGGCCGCGGACGTCTTGTAACTGCTTCCGATAATGGAACTTTCTCCTTTGCCACCAACCGATTCTCCATATTTTATGATGGTCTTTCCATTTTCCAGCATACTGCAGGCAACCTGACAACCCAGGGCATCCAGGATCACCTTTTTTGTCTGTTTAATCACGCTCGGGGGTAGATCACTATATCTCAGGTTCGCAATATATTCAGCTATCTTCCTCGTATATCCTTGCTCGGTAGTTGACATTGAAGCCTCCTTTCGGATTTTACCGGATAATGAATAAATACACTCAGATCATTGTGAGAGATCTTCGAGTATCCTGCAAAACTCTATGCCACAAACAGAATTTGCTAATTAAAATCTCCCAAATTTGAAACCTTTTTGATCGGAATTACGTAGAAGGCTTTATTACGGGTAAGTCTATATAAGATGCACACTGGGGTTCATGATATACATGCTGCTTTGCTATGAAACCCTGCGCATCCTCTCCGGGTGGATTGCCAGTGTTCATGTTTCGATCGTAAGCCGGGAAATTGCTGCTCGTAATATCAACTCGGATTTGATGACCTTTGCGAAATAATTGACTGCTGTGTGACATTTTTATGACATACTCATTTATCTCTCCGGGATTTACGAGATCTGCTGAGAGTATAGATTTACGATAGCGCGCTCGAATAACTCCTTCCGCAATATTATAGGCGCGCCCGTCCGGATAGACATCGATAAGCCTGCAAACAAAATCAGTATCCCGCGCTGAAGTCGCAGCAAAAAGGTGAAGTTCCAAGGGGCCGGTAACCTCCATATTTTCTTCCAGTTCAGGAGTTGTATAGCACAATACATCGCTGCGCTTTTCAATTAGAGACTGTTCCATAGGGCCAGCGACAAAACCACTGGCAGATCCACGAGACCCTCCAGTAATCGGAACTGGAAAAAGAGGATCATATATAAATATATCGGATGATTCTGAATAAGGCTCATCCCGGCTCAGCAGACCATCACCTGTAGCTGTATTAGCATGCCCCTGGCTGTGAAGGAAAAACCTTTGCCACTCAGTCTGAGGTAACGGCCAATTCTCGGCATTATGCCAGGCATTCTCCCCCATCACGAAATATCGCACGCGGGGTATTTCTATATCCATACCTTTAAGATACTTATTAAAAAAGGCGATGTGCTGCTCAGATACTTGCGCTCCCCGGGCATCAGCCGAAGCACCAAAATTGATGTTGCCAACGGTGTTCATTAAGTGATATCCATGCACCCAGGGGCCCATAAATATATGTTGACCTTTGCGTGCGACCTCAGAGCCGCCTTTTTCTCGCATATTCAAAAAGCTGTAAAAAGCGTCCCAGGCGTGAATATCATACCAGCCCGATGTATGAAAGCATGGAACTTTAATTTTCTGAAAAGGAAAACCTAATTTCTTAGCGAATTCAGCATCAGGAACACCCTTACGTACGCGGGCATCCCAAAATTCTTTTATACCTTCAAAGTTAAGGTGAGGTACGTCTTTTAAAGGTAAATAACTGTAAACTTCTTCAGGGTTATTCATCGCTCTATTGAGCAATTGGCGCATCAGGGAGACATCCTTACCCTGTTTTTCCAACTTATCCACCATATCCATTCCAAGAAGTATGGTTGCACTTAATTCAATATTTAACCCGATGACCCCGGCCAGCAAAGTGGGTTCGCTTAACGGCTCTACTCCGCATATCGCTGGAGCAATGGCTCTGAGATGGGGTGGGTTTTCCTTAGCCGCTGACCATTGTAACCGTCCCAAATAGGAACCGCCCGCCATACCCACATTACCGTCGCACCAGGACTGACCGGCTACCCACTCCACCGAATCGTAGCCGTCAGGGCCTTCCTGAGTTAATAAACGATCGCTCCCATCATATTTCCCATCGGACGCGAACCTGCCTCTGATATCCTGAACAACTGTACCGTATCCTGCGAAGACAACTTCTATTATTTTTGGAAGGTCGTTATCTATTATTAAAAGTTTGTTGTATGGGGTACGAATCAGAATGGCGGGATGTTTTTGTCCATCGTCTGGTCGATATATATCAGATCTCAGGATCGTACCGTCACGCATCTCTATCGGTACATCCCTGTCTATACGAATTGAACTTTGCTTCCTGATTGTGCCTTTAATATTTTCATTAACCATTTTTATATATCTTGCCTCCCTGAAACATGTATTACAAGGGCCTGTAAAACGGTGTGTTGATTAGATCAGGGTATGAGATTATACAAGGAACATCTAAAAATCAAAAAGCTTTACCTCAAATCCGTAACATATCCCCTAATTCATTCAAATCAGAAATTGATTCCAGATTTTTGACTTTATTGATAAATATTCTGGTTCTTTCTGGCCCTAAGACTTTTGAAGCATAATACATAATTTTTTCTTCAACCTGGTCCTGGCTGGCTGGATTCTGAGGATCTCCCGGGGGATAATCCTCTCTTTGAGAGAATTTGCGACCATCTTGAGTGATTAAATCCACTTCCGCTGAGTGTGACCTGGTTATTTTTTTACGCTCATCCAAAAGAGGATCGTGAATTGTCTTTATCCGTTTTTTTAGTTCAATCACCCCTGGATCGTTAAACCTTTCTGGTTTAAACTGGTCCCAGGTAACGCGACCGTCAAATGCTGCGACAGCCAGGCAATATTGGATGTTAATATCCAGCATATCCCGGTTATCAACAACCAGATGCTCTCGCTCGGGTTGACGTACAATAACAGACTGAATTTCCTCCGGTGATATATTCTCGCGTTTAAGGATTTTTATTAAACCGTTGACCGGAGCATGTATGGGATGCCCTGCAGCATACAGCTTGATACAGGTATCCATGATGGTAAATTTATGGCCGAGATCTTTGGTCAGTTGTCCTGAAACAAAATGCTTTCCAGCCCGATCCTTTAAGAAATCCGCGTTATCATCGAATACAGTTGAGGGGCCGTCGTAACCCATCCGGGCCAGCAAGGCAGCTGTAACTCCATTACGGGAGCCAAGCCCAAACATTAAAGATTTAGCCATATGTTTGGATTCGGCGCGGAGATCATAGAACCCCCCGGATTGGCAAACCGCTAATCCTAAAGCGACTCTGGTCTTAGCAGAATCTAATTTTAAAATATTGCAAGCTGAAGCTACCGCCCAAAAAACTGCGGCGAAACCATCGTTATAGCTCATAACATTGGTGACCGAAATTCCGGAATCAGCCAGACGTCCAGCCATATCATAACCAGCTACCACTGCTGTTATCAGGTCCTTTCCAGTAGCTCCCACCTTCTCTCCGCAGGCAAATGCTGACGGAACCGCGACCGCGGATACATGTCCTCCTTCTTCTAAAGACTCATCAATCTCATCGCCATGACCTAAAGTCCCATTCACTAAAGAAGCATTAATGGCCGAGGTTTTATAACCGCTGCCAAAAACTGAAGACTCAGGTTTCCCACCCTGAGCTTCACCAAATTTAATGATTGCTCGACCGATCTCAAGTGAGCTGCAAGCCACCTGACCGCCCAGGGCATCCAGGATAATTAGCTTAGCCTGACTTATTACATCTTCCGGTAAATCCGTAAACCTCAAACTGCTAAAGTATTCAGCCATTTGGATAGTAGTACCTTTTTTTGTAGACATCATCTCCATGTATTCTCCTTCTTATATTTCAAGAAGTGTTATCAGGTGGCTAATGTTCTCGATCTTCTCGAAATTCCAGATAAGTGACATTATCTCTTTTCTTCGTGAGGAGGGTATCAGACCCTGAGTTAAAGAGTAAAATTTTTCTTCTATTTCTTCATCTGAGACAAAATTTTTTGAATGACCGCGGTGATACCGAACCATTTGAGAATGTCTTTTACCGTCTGTAGTAGTTATCTCCAAGAAATTTGCAGCTGATTCCGGGAATAGACGGTTGCATTCTTCGCTTTCATCAACTTCAATCTTTTGCAGTAGATAGTTTAGCTCAGGATTATGCAAATACTCGTCATTAAAATGTTTTTTCTCCACATTGCCATACATTAATGACACCGCAACCACATACGGCAAACTATGGTCGGCACTTTCCCGGGTACTCGGATGCCATTTTTCTGAGCTTTCTGCCATAGCCCTTTTTGCAGGTGTAAATGTGCCCACTTTTATTTTGGCGATTTCATCGATACTGGATATCCTGGCCCGCAAGGTAATTGCGGCATCAATGGCAGTTTGCGCTACCATACCACACGGATATCGCTTAACCAGCACATCCATAACGCGAAAAGGTTTTCCCTGTCTTCCCAAATTATCTAATTGAAATGGTCCGCTAACCGCTTTGAAAAAACCAGATGAACCTTCAAAAATTGAGTCAGGACCAGTCATGCCCTGGCGAGCTAGCAGGGTGACAAAGACAGCGTTTCGCGCCGCATTAGCCACAGAACAATTTTTCCACATGGAAATTTTACCCTCTCGAATTTGCCCTAGAGAGATGCTGGAGGATACCGCCAGATTAATAGCCTGCACAGTTTGTTCAAAGGAAAGCTCTAAAATTTTAGCTGATCCTGCTACTAATGAAACTAAACCTAGAACTGCCTGATCGAATCCCTTGCTGGCAGGAGTAAACTTATCTGATAGTTGGCAAAATATTTCATACGCCATGGTAGAAGCTAAGATTATCTGTTTGCCATTTGCTTGATTTGCTTCGGCGCATGCCAAAATAGGAGCAAAATTATCGCTTGGGTGACCACCCCCCCTATCCCCCGGGCTAATATATCCGTCATTAAAATCGAGACATCTAATCGCAACGCCATTAGCGAACGTGGCTAGTTCAAGTGATGATTTTTGTTGACTGCCAATAATAGAAGCGGGAAAATCGCATTGTTTAACCATTCCGGCGATTTTGCGCGCGATTGTAGCTGATTCTGTATCAAATCCGGTAATTGTACAGGCCAGCGTATCGATAATTAAAGCTTTTATTCTATGGATGGCTTCCG
>DEUU01000400.1 GCA_002362735.1 Dehalococcoidia bacterium UBA3254 | reverse complement strand
GTGATCCTCCTAAGACAGTGACATCGTCAGCAAAGACACAGACTACCCTTCCGTCTATTTTGCCATGGCCGATAATGATCCCATCATCCGGTGTCCCCCTGGTATGACCAACCAGACCATTCAACTCATTAAAGCTGCCTGGATCCAGCAAAGCTTCAATTCTTTCTCTGGCGGTCAGCTTGCCTGAGGCGTGCTGTCTTTGAATCTTCTCTGATCCACCCCCTAGGACTGCTTTAGCCTTAATCTCTCTCAGCTTCTTGATCTGCTCTTCCACGTTTATTTCTCCTTAAGGGTTAATTCTGGCGTCTCTACATATTGGCCTTAAATCCACCCTGGATTTTGGTGGTAATACTACCATCCTCGATATGTTCGGCAATCTCTGCATCGCTCATTCCCAGCAGTTCTTTAAAGACATATTGGTTATGCTCACCGAGGCAGGGCGAGGGTCTTGTGATCTCCCTGGGCTCTTTTGACAGGATGAAGCAGGGCTGGGTTTCGAAAGCCTGATTCCCCATGACCGGATGGTCTAACCTTGGAAAACGTTTCCGATAGGCTAGCTGCGGGTCCTGATAGACATCCGATGACTTCTCAACTATATTGCAGGCAATGCCGGCATCCTGCAACAATTTATCGATTTCCTCGGCCGTATGCTCAAGGGTCCAGCTCGTGATCAGTCTGTCCAGTTCATCCTCATTTTTCTTGCGACCGGATTTAGTAGAAAACTTTTCGCTTGCACACCATTCCGGACTGCCGATTAATATACAGAAAGTTTGCCATTCTTTTTCCGTAAAAATAGCTATCGCCATCCAGCGATCATCTCCCTTGCATTGGTAGACTCCATGGGGAGCGGCGCTGTCCAGACGGTTGCCGTTGCTGTTCATAACCCGGCCGTTAATTTGATAGTCCATTATCGGGGGAGAGAAGAAATGTAAAGAAGTCTCGAACTGGGACTGTTCGATCCACTGCCCCTTGCCCGTCCGGCGGCGGAAGTCGAGGGCGGCGATTAAGGCGGCAGCGTTAAAGCGCGGGGAAATGTAATCGGTGTAGGCTCCATAGGGAGGAGCCGGGTCCCGGTCAGGCCAGCCGGTGACCATGCCGAATCCGCAGAGATTTACAGCGTTCATACCAAGACCGGTGTAGCTCTCATGGGGTCCACCCCTGCCCTGCATGCTCGAACTGAGGTAAATAACATCCGGTTTGATCTTTTTTACACTCTCATAGTCCAGGCTCCATTTTTTCATTATTCCGGGGGAAAAGGACTCGGTTACAATGTCCGCCCACATGATCAATTTCATAGCCAGCGATTTCGAATTCGGGTGGCCCAGGTCGATGCTGACGCTGAGCTTATTGGAATTGTGACGGCCATAATAAACACTGCCATCGATATCCGGTTTCCGATTGGCAAACGGGGTAGTTCCTCTTAATATATCCAGACGCTTATGTGTTTCGATTCTGACAACCGTTGCTCCATGGTCGGCAAAATAGCGCGAAGTAACGGGCCCCACTACTGCCCAGGCAAATTCGGCGATCTTTATTCCTTCAAACACTTTTTTTGTCATTTTTACCTGTCCTCAGATGATCCCTTTTTTCTTTAGATTCTCAAGCTCATCTTGAGACAGCCCCAGCTCTTTTTCATATATCTCGATATTTTGCTCTCCAATGAGCGGGGCCCGCCTCCGGAATTCGATGGGAGTTTCACTCATGCGTACGAAAGGCCCGCAGTAATTCAGGGTTTCTTTAAGCTCCGGGTGGGCTATCTTCACCCAGAAGCCGCGAAATTCAAGCTGTTCATCCTCACTGATGTCTCTGGTGCTGGAAAGAGGAGCAAGGAGGATGTGTTTCTCGAATGCTCCCGTCTTATATAATTCAGCTTTAGTCCTGGTCATGGTGAATTTTCCGACTGCCTCGCCGACGCGGTCAGCTAGATCCTGCTCCAAATTCAAGGCATCGTAGTCTGTCACCCAGTTGAGGTTTTTCAGCCAGTCGGGAGCCATGCCTTCTTCACTCATCCACTGAGTTAACCGGGTTGAGGAAGAGACAAAGGGTTCGTTGCCACCCTGGACCAGTATCATCACATAACCGTCCTGGCAGCGAAAATAAATCGGCTGGCGTACGCCCGTAGTAGGCACGTAAAGATAGCTACCGATTCTTTTAAAATCGATTTTATTGGCGTCCCACATCGGCAGGACATTCAGGGTAGGCGATCCGGCGCACTCTTGCATCGAGACGTCAATATATTGACCTTCATTCGTATCATGCCGATCCCAGATGGCGGTCAAAGCTCCTATGGCAGCCTCTGTTCCCCCGTATAAAGCTGTCTGGGGAAAGCTGATCCAGACCGGAGCCCGGTCCGGTTCTCCACAGGCATTCATATAACCCCCGCTGGCCCAGGTCGTTAGGTCGCAGCTTTTTCGCTGCGCTTTAGGGCCAGTCTGGCCGTAGGGGGTAATGGAAGCCATAATGATATCGGGCTTGATTTTACAGAGATCTTGATAGCCTAGCTTAAGGCTTTCCAGATATCCTGGAGCATAGGATTCAATGATGACATCGGCTGTCTTGACCAGC
>DEUU01000212.1:3670-5460 GCA_002362735.1 Dehalococcoidia bacterium UBA3254 | reverse complement strand
AAAGACGTTGAGTCCATTATTGAAATGGAGCATAAGGGGGACGGGGTAACGCATGAAATTATCGCGCTGGTTAACCGCACCTTCGTCACTCCCTTTGACCGCGAAGATATTGCTTTGCTAGCCCATTCACTGGATGATATCGTGGATTTTATCGAAGCCACAGCCGACGCCATGAATCTTTATAAAATTGATGTTCCCACGGAAAGGGCTAAAGAACTCGCCGATATCATATTCCAGATCACGGTTGAAGTGCACAAAGCCATCGTCGAACTTCGCAAGAGAGTGGATTTGAAAAAGATCCTCCAGCGCAGTGTAGAGATTAACCGGCTGGAAAATATGGCTGATAAAATATACCGGGAAGCCCTGGCAGAGCTTTTTCAGAATTCAAAGGATATCCCCTATATTATCAAATGGCGTGAGATTTATGAGTATATGGAAACCGCTACCGACCGGTGCGAGGACGTAGCCAATGTTCTTGAGGGTGTAGCGCTCAAATATGCTTAATCATAAGTCAAAATTCAAAACTTAAAAGTCAAAAATTTTTATCTTAGCGATTTATGAGCATTGCGTTAATCGTCGTATTGATTCTGGTTTTAGCGGCTGAGTTTGCAAATGGTTTAACAGACGCTCCTAATGCTATCGCTACGGTAGTTTCTACTCGCGTCCTTTCTCCCCGCAAAGCGGTTATCATGGCTTCTGTGATGGAGATTTCCGGAGCAGTGATTACCACGGTCACCGGTACCGCAGTAGCTGCGACGATTGGAAAAGGCATCGTCCAACCCAGTGCAATTGGTTTGCACACCGTAGCAGCGGCTTTATTAACGATTCTCATCTGGACTGCCCTGGCCTGGCGATTGGGTCTTCCGACCAGTAAAACTCATGAAATGGTCGCAGGCCTGGCCGGAGCCGGCCTGGCGACTGCCGGTCCCTCGGTATTGCTCTGGGTAGGCTGGGAAAAAGTCCTCATCGGCCTGGTTCTGGCGATCATTCTCGGTTTTGTTTTCGGTTTCGGCTTAATGAGTATAATTTACCGGATTTTTAACCGCTTCAATCTTTTCAGCATTCGGAAAACATTTGGACGGCTCCAGATACTGTCTTCAGCCTTTATGGCGTTCAGTCACGGGACTAATGATGGGCAGAAGTTTATGGGCATCTTTACTCTGGCACTGGTCCTCGCGGGGATAATACCGGAGTTTAAGGTACCTATCTGGGTTATTCTTCTCTGCGGCGTAGTGATGGGCTCCGGTACCATCATGGGCGGATGGCGTATTATCAAAACAATGGGATTTAAGCTGACGCGGCTGGAGCCGGTGAATGGATTCACAGCAGAGACGTCAGCCGGGCTGGCCATTGTTTTGAGTTCGGCAGCCGGTGTGCCTATCAGTACAACTCATACTATTAATGCCGCTATCATGGGTGTAGGCAGTACTCGCAGGTTCTCAGCGGTTAGATGGGGGATCACCCGAAGAATCGCTGCAACCTGGTTACTGACATTTCCAGCCTGCGGACTGATGGGGTATCTCTTTACTTTGCTGATCCAGTTTGCGATTCCGTCGTTTAAATAAACTGATGAAAGAACACTACGGCGGGCAGTGAGCGCAGATCGAGCGGAAGAGAGAGGTGCTCAGATAACGGTCTCCCCGGTCCGGCAGCAGAGTTACAACCGTTCCGTGTCGCATATCTTTAGCCTGACGTAAAGCTCCCGCCACGGCAGCCCCGCTGGACATGCCCACGAATAACCCTTCTTTAGACGCCAGAAGGCGCGCGGTTTCAAAGGCTTCTTCATCCTG
>DEUU01000212.1:0-3359 GCA_002362735.1 Dehalococcoidia bacterium UBA3254 | reverse complement strand
GCTTCGGTCATATTCTTTAAACCCTGAATTGAGTGGCCTACGGTTGGCTCGATGCCGACGATTTTAATCTCAGGTTTCTTTTCTTTCAGATAGCGACTAACTCCCATCAGTGTACCGGTGGTCCCCATCCCGGCCACGAATGCATCCACCTCGCCTCCGGTTTGTTTTAATATCTCCGGACCGGTAGTCAGATAGTGAGAGAGGCTGTTGGCTCCATTGCTGAACTGGTCTGGAAGAAAATATTTATCCGGCTCCTGGTCCACAAAATCGCGGGCGCGCCGGATGGCTCCATCCGTGACTTCCTTAGCCGGAGTTAAAACCAGATCAGCCCCGAAGGCTTCAAGAACGCGGCGTCTTTCCTGGCTGACGCACTCCGGCATGAACAGCTTAACCCGGTATCCTTTAATGGCGCCGATCATTGCCAAAGCGATGCCCATATTGCCAGAGGTGGCCTCCACGATGGTTTTTTCTTTAGTCAGTTCTCCGGATTCTTCTGCTTTTTTAATCATATAATAAGCAGCCCGGTCCTTCACGGAGCCTCCCGGATTGGAGCCTTCAACCTTGGCCAGCACTCTAACCCCGCGGTTAGTATTTAAATTGACCAGTTCAACCAGCGGGGTATTCCCGATGGCATCCAGCAAACCTGCGTGTTTCTTCACCATACTTGTCATCTTTTTCACCTGTAAAATCGTCAGTCCTACTTCCGTTAGTTTAAGACATTTAACTGAAACGGGTCAAGAAACTGGTTAGGTATTTCTACGAGAATCATCTGCGTATTTCCGCCAGTTTGTAACTGGTGTAGTCCTGGGGTAAGATTGAATACAGATCCATTTCCATCAATAAAGGACTTGTTATGAAAGCGTTGAAATTATTATTCGCGGCGTTGCTGATTATCATTTTAGTAGTCCTGGGCTACCAGTTCATCCCTGGAATTCAACCTCATCCCCAGCCTTCTTCTTTGCCGATGTTCCGGGTCACTTATCTGGATGTCGGCCAGGCTGATTCCGCGGTCATTCAATGTAACGGCAGTAACATGCTAATCGATGCCGGTACTAATTCTAACGCTGATAAACTGGTGAATACCATCAAAAGTATGAGTATCAGCAAGTTTGACATAGTGGTCGGTACCCATCCCCATGAAGATCACACCGGGGGGATGGATTCAGTGATAAATAGTTTCGAGATCGGTAAAGTATATCTGCCGGATGTCTCCGAAACTACCCGAACATTTGAAGATGTACTGCAGGCCATACAGAGCAACGGATTGAAGATCACGAGGCCCAGACCTGGCGATAGCTTTAATCTGGGTTCGGCTGGTTGCTCTATTCTTGCTCCCAATGGCACCGGATATGAAGATCTGAACAACTATTCAATAGTCCTCAGGTTAGTCTTTGGAGGTAATTCCTTTCTTTTTACCGGTGACGCTCAAACGGAGTCTGAAAAGGAAATGCTGGGTAAAGGATATGCCATGAAATCTGATGTCCTGAAAGTTGGGCATCACGGGAGCAGCACTTCGACCTCTCTGGCGTTTTTGCAGGCGGTGTCTTCGCAATACGCGGTGATCTCTGTGGGTAAAGATAATGACTACAGACATCCTCATCGGGAGACTCTGGATAAGTTAAATACTGCCGGAATCAGGATCTATCGTACGGATTTAAACGGAACAATTACCTTTACTTCGGACGGGTCCAGCCTGGCAGTAAAAACAGCGAAATAAAAAGATGAAGGTTATTATTGATAGATTCGAGGGAAACATGGCGGTCTGTGAAAAACCGGACCGGACCATGATGAATATTCCGCGAACAAAGCTGTCTCCTCTGGCCAAAGAAGGCGATGTACTTATCATTGAGGGAGAAAATATCCAGATAGATGCTTTCGAAACCGCGAAAAGAAAAAAAGCCGCTGAACAAAAATTGAAAGATTCGTGGGAATAAGCTGTTGTTGGGGTTCACAGAGAAAAAAGAATCCGCCGGTAGCTTGCTACCGGCGGATATTATTAATACCCTGGCGTTGGATAGTCTTTAACCAGCGCTTTCTTTCTCTAATTTAATACCCGCCAAATGAGAGTTTAAAAGATTAGTGATGAACCCGAAACTCAGTCCCAACACCAGCATCAGCAAACTGTAAATAATGGTTGTCAGAGTCATAGTGGGATTGTGCAGTAGCAGCGGCGAAGAGGCGATGGCGCCGGCCAGTATGCCGTTCTGAATGCCGAATTCAATTCCCAGACAAAGCCGCTGAGAAGCTTTAAGACGGAGCACCAGGCCTAAACCATAACCCAGCAGCATCAATACTATGTCCAGCACAATAACAGGCAGACCAACTTCCTGCATTCCCCTCCAGACTGTACTGGCAGTACTGATGAGGGCGCCGACAATGGCCATTAGAAGGAGAATGGCAGAGAGGATCTTAACTACCCGGTTGCTCCGGTTAGCCATCTGCGGAAAAATAAATTTCAGTGCCATGCCGACCGTCAGTGGGAGTATTGTCATTAAGAGCAGTTGCAGAATCGTTTGCAGTACCGGAAGCTGAATGACCTGTCCGCTGCCCATAAACCTGACTAAAGCGATATTGACCAGGAATGGAATCGTAAATATCGAAAGGGTATTGGTGAAAATACCGAGGGTAATAGAAAGCGGAACGTCGCCACGTAAAAGGAAGTTTAGAAGAGTGGAGTTCGATCCCCCGACGCATACCGCTATGATGACCAGTCCAACGGCAAACTCAGGAGTCGAAAAAGGAAAGATCGAAGCCACCACAAAACCTGCTAAAGGTACCAGTATCAATTGTCCTAGCAGTCCGAGAATAATGGCCTTCGGATAGAGGAAAATACGTTTGAAGTCATCAACGACCAGGGAAAGCCCCATCCCGAACATTATAACTGCCAGGGCTACGGGAAAGATTACAGTGATAAAAATATTAGATTCCGTATTAAACCTCCTTTTAGCTTCTGTATTTATTCGAGAGTTAGATCTATCAATAGGATAATACCCTAACACTATAAATGAAGAAATGTATTGCGAGAAGAGGTTCAATACTAGAATAATGTTCTATCCTGGTCCGTCTGACTATTACGACCTGTTAGTTTAAGAGCAAAAAGAAGATTACTTCAATTTGAGCCATCCAAGAAAGCGATCTCAAATTCCGTTATGATAATCCGCAGCCTTAGAAACCGTCCTGACAAGCGTGTTCGGTCATTGGAGTGGATGTCAGGGCAAACAGATTTGGGGTGTGTCCTGCCAGCCAACTATGGTAAAATAGGTTTATTCCTCAAGTAATATGGGGAAGTGTCGGAATCGGCAGACGACCTGGACTTAGAATCCAGTGCCGCAAGGCGTGAGGGTTCAAATCCCTCCTTC
>DEUU01000366.1:6104-6248 GCA_002362735.1 Dehalococcoidia bacterium UBA3254 | reverse complement strand
GGAAGTGGGGATAAGGTGTTTTCTATGGGTATAGATTTACCTGACGAGGCAAGGAAAGGCAAACCTGCGGATGTGATTTCCAAAGGTCCGAATGACATAACTGTCCCCATGAACAAAAACAGCCAGATGATAGAGTCATGCCGC
>DEUU01000366.1:0-5805 GCA_002362735.1 Dehalococcoidia bacterium UBA3254 | reverse complement strand
GCTTGAATGGAGGATGTCATCTGGCGGTAAGCTGTGATTTCAGAATAGCTTCGGATATATCCCGGTTTTGTATGTATACGGTTCGGGCTGGCCAATGCTTTTTTCATCAGGCAGTTCAACGTTTTATCAATGTAATGGGAATGAACAATGCCAAGGAACTCTTGTTAACCGGCCGCATCATTGACGCTCAAAAAGCCAAAGAATGGGGATTGGTAAATTACGTGGTTCCTAAAAAAGATGTTTTTTCAACTACCATGGCTTTAGCAGAAGAGATTGCCGAAAAAGCGCCCTTGGCGGTTGGCAACACCAAGGCAACCATTTCACGGATATTCAGATATCAGCAAACTCCGACTCCTCAAGATATAGCAGATTTTCAAGCTCTTGAAGATGTTTGTATCTATAGTGAAGATGCCGCGGAAGGGACCAGGTCAATTCTTGAGGGGCGGAAACCCAATTTTAAGGGGAAATAGCGGAACATTTAATAAGCCTTCTGACTTTCCAGATGAAACAGACCTGTTAGAGGGGTGAAGGAGAACAAATGACGATTGCAGGAACGATACTCAGGGTCGATTTAACTGAAAACAAGATCGTTAAACAATCAACCTGGGATTATGCCAAAGATTATATTGGAGGCACCGGAATAGCGAGCCGAATATTTTGGGAAGAGGTCCCTCCTGACACCCGGGCCTTTTCTCCCAAAAATGTTTTAATATTCAGTACCGGGGTTTTAGCCGGAACCTTACTTGGCAACAAAGGAGAAGTCTGTTCCAAGGCGCCGGAACAAGCCAATCATCCCTTTACACACAGCGGATTTGGTGGACAATTTCCCTCGGAGATGAAATTTGCCGGTTATGATCAAATTGTTATCAAGGGGAAAGCCCAAGAGATATCCTATCTGTATATAAATAATGATACGGTGGAGATAAGAGATGCCAGGCACCTGCTGGGACTGGATGTTCATGAGACACAAAAAAGAATCAGAACGGAATTAAATGATCCAGAAGTCAAAGTCGCCTGTATCGGAATGGCGGGAGAAAAACTGGCTGTATACGCTTGTATTACACATGATATAGATAACTCAGCGGGGAAAAGAGGTCTGGGGGCAGTGATGGGCTCTAAAAACCTTAAGGCGGTGGTAGTCCGGGGTACCAGGGGATTAAAGGTCGCAAACCCCAAAGCTTTTTTCAAATTATTTGATGAATATTACGCTGAATTTACAGAAAAAGGGCGAGCTTACGCCTTTGGCAAAACGTTTTATCATGAAGGCATGTCCAGGTATTTTATCGAGGGCTATGCCAGCTGCAAATATGATTTTTTTAATGGTAAAGTGTATCTTGGATCGAAGGTACCTCCCTCACCTACGATGGAATTTGTCAAAAAGTATACCGTTAATCACACCGGATGCGCTTTTTGCCATCTGCAATGTCATCAGAACTTCAGTGTACCCGGGGCGGGTAACGGGGGCACCATGTGTGTTGGCTACTGGGGATTAGTATTTCCAGAATTATATAATAGCGATGATTATAAACTCTGGTGGAAAAGGACCGTACTCTGTGAAAAGTACGGGATAGACTTCCTGTATGTCGAGATGGTGGGCTCCTGGCTAATAGAACTTTACAAAAGAGGGATTATCACGGCGAAAGATACGGATGGAATCCCCATGGTAAAAGGAAGCGAGGAAGCTGTTATCGCCCTTGTGGAAAAGATGGCAAAAGTCGAAGGCTTCGGGAAGCTCTTTGTTGGAGGAATTGTTCCGGCAGCGGAAAAGATTGGGAAAAATTCCATAGATTATGCCAATCAGCATGGAAACTCCACACCTTATCTGGCCCCTGAGAGAGGTGTTAGCTTTAATCACTACCTAGGCCCTGCCGCCAAATACCGGACAGGAGATATTGAGGATGGTGGTCCTCTGTGGGGGGATGGATACGCGTTATCAAACAGCTTTGCCGAATATCTTGGAATATCTCCTCGGGAGGCTGCCGATTCGGTGGATAAATACTGTTCCCAAATGTGTGAGAGAATAACCGGTGATAAGAATGTCTGGAGATTTGATTATTACGATAAGCGTGAAAACCTCATCAATGCTTACCGTGAGGATTCAAACTGCCTCTGCGATATCATAGGACATTGTACAGATTTATCAGAGCGTTATAGCTTTGCAGGGATGCTATACGGCTGTGAAGAATATACCCAATGGATAAATGCCGCTATCGGAACTTCATATTCTACAGAACAAGTCCGGGAAGTTGCCCTTAAGACCCGCTTATTAATAGATTCGCAGAGGGTGTTAGGCGCCCATATGATAGGAGAAAAGCATGTTGCTTCTAAAGGAGCAAAATTTTTAGGGGATATTGACCTGGTCCATCCGGGGGGTGAGGAGGGTGATAAAAAACGCTCGGCAGACTATTGCCGGATGAGGGGATATGATCTTGAGACCGGTATTCCGACCAGAGAGATGCTGGAAAAACTGGGGTTAAAGGATGTGGCTGACAAGCTGGATCAGGCTATGGTCAAGACATCAATAGAAATTAAAGGAAAATGATGACGAGGAAATTCTGGCGGCTATAAACCACCTCCTCACTTAAAAAAGGCAAAAAACCGGCAATTGTTGCGTTGATACTTGAAGCTTATGGCGCTGTACCAGGTATGATTTTTTGAACAGAATTTTGGAGAGCAAAATAAAATGCAAAGCATTATCATAGATCAATCTAAATGTGATGGATGCAGAGTCTGTGAGGAGGTTTGCAGTCTTCTCAACGAAGGAAGATTTGACCCTGAAAAATCCAGGATCAAGGTCATCCGGACTATTGACGATGAGATTGTAAGGGCAACTCCTGTCATTAGCCAAAAGTGTCACCAGTGCGCCGCTATCGGTGAACCTCAATGCGTTAAATATTGCTATACGGGAGCACTTCAGTTGAATTCATCTATCTAAGACACTTATAAAAAGGGAATACAGGTACTAAAATTCTTAATGATTACCGGTCTCTGGTGGTAAAATATGAAAAGGTCAGCGCCTTTGCTTTCAAATAATTCATAATGGTTAGTTCAATTTACGATCTGGTTATGGCACCCGGGTTATGATTTGAGGGCTATAACCTCCATATCAGTTGATTTCAAGATTATTTTACAGGAGGATAAAAATGGAATTGGAAGGAAAAGTGGCGATTGTAACGGGTTCAGGTCAAGGTATTGGTAAGGCAATTGCTATTAAACTTGCCCAGGAAGGGGCTAATCTAACACTAGGTGATTTGAACCTGGAAACGGCTACGGAGACGGCTCATGAAATCGAGAAGCTGGGACGCAAAGTAATGGCTCTCAAAGTAGATGTCTCAAAAAGTGATCAGGTAAATCAAATGGCAGAACAGACGCTTCAAAAATTTGGGACGGTCGATATTTTAGTTAATAATGCTGGATTTCTACCTCGCCAAAGTTGAGAGAGTGATAATAGCACGTTAATTTCTGTGGTGTTTAAGAAATCGCTTCTGAATCCTGTTCATTGAAAAATATTAGAGTAGTTCAATTTCGCGCTAATCTTGATATTAAAGATAATAAATTGCATTCGAGGAGTAAAAAGATGAAATTAGATGGAAAAGTAGCCATAATAACGGGCGCTGGTGATGGTATTGGGCGAGCAATTGCATTGACCTTAGCTAAGGCAGGGGCTGATATAATTATTGCTGATATAAACGCTGAAAAGGCTAATATGGTGTCCGAAGAGATTAAATCTCTGGGGCGTCAGTCACTTCCTATAAAATGTGACGTGTCCGATAGCAACGGTGTTAATCAAATGGTAAATAAGACGGTGGAAAAATTTAACAAAATAGACATTTTAATAAACAACGCAGGAATATCTCACAAAATGACTCCGTCTGAAAACTTAGCTGAAGCTGACTGGGATGCTGTTATAAATGTTAATTTGAAAGGGCAATTTATTTGTAGTCAGGCTGTTGGCAGACAAATGATAAAACAAAAACAGGGGAAAATAGTCAATATTTCTTCGATAGCCGGACATAAGGGAGTGCATGGAATGCTCGCCTATGGAGTAAGTAAATGCGGTGTTCTTCAACTCACCAGATCGCTGGCTGTTGAATGGGCAAAATATAATATCAATGTTAATGCTATTAGTCCGGGTACAGTAATTACGCCGATGCATCGACAATTAGAAAAAGAACACCCTGAATTGGTGAAGTTGCGTTTGAAGGTAATTCCTCTTAGAAGGTTTAACGAGCCTGAGGATATAGCCAACGTGGCTTTGTTTTTGAGTTGTTCGGAATCCGATAATATCACAGGTCAGACTATTACTATAGACGGCGGAAGTGATATCACACATCCCGCAACAATTGCCACAATGATGGGAGAAAATTAGATAGAAAACATAATTAATGAAAGAAAAAGGAAACGGCAAACACTGGCTTTGTGCTGTTTATATGTAATATGAGGTGCATATTTGGATAATACAAAAATGCAAGAGGCAAAAAATGCTCAACCAATTTATGGCTATGCGGGGAAAATATTAAGAGTTGATTTAACCAATAATAAGGTCAATATCCAACTGTTAGAAGAACAATTTTGCCGGAAATATATTGGTGGCGCGGTCATGGGAATCAAGTATATATTTGACGAATTATCGCCAAGTATAAAATGGTCTGATCCTGAAAATATTCTTTTTTTAGGTTCTGGCCCGTTGGGTTGTACCCGTGTTAGCGGGTCCGGCGGAACTGCAGTAGTAAGTAAGGGACCTCTAACCAACGGAATTGGTAGTACCCAGGCAAATGGAATTTTTGGTGCTTATCTACGCTTAACTGGCTATGATGCAGTTGTCCTGGAAGGGGCTGCGTCAGATTGGATTTATATCCATATCCAAAAGGATAAAGTTGAGTTTAAAGATGCCCGGCATTTAATCGGTAAAACAACATGGCAGATGGAAGATATAATCCGACAGGAACTTGGGAAAGGGTTGATGGATGTTAGCGTGTTAAGCATCGGACCAGCTGGGGACCATCTGGTAAAATTTGCCTGTATATTTACGGATTACGGCCATATCGCCGCTCATAATGGGGTGGGAGCTGTTATGGGATCAAAGAAAGTAAAAGCAATTGTAGTTGAACGTGGAAAAACTGCTATTCCGTTAAAGTATCCTGAATTGGTTTCACAATTAGCTAAGCAAATGCAAGAGCGGGCACGAGTAAAATTTCCTAATATTCATGTCGAAGGAGTAGGGTCTCTGATTGGAAATATTATGGCTGCTAAATTGGGCGAATTACCGGTGAAAAATTATACTCAAAATAGCTATCCTTTCACTCCTGAGATACTGGATAGTTATCATCCTGCCAATATTAAGACTAAATTCGGAGAAAATAAAAAAATAATACCCTGCTGGGCTTGTTCAGCCAAACATTGCATCAGGATGGAAATACCAGAAGGTAAATTTAAAGGCCATGTTTTCGAGGAGCCGGATGGTGAAGCCGTTGGTCTGTTTCACACTAATGTGGGGATACAAGATGTTACCATGACATTGATCATTGCTGATGAGGTGGACCGCTTAGGCCTTGATGTAAATGAGTCTGGTTTCATCATGAGTTGGGTCATCGAATGTTATGAAAAAGGAATTCTGACTCAAAGAGATACGGATGGTCTGGAGATGAAGTGGGGAAATGCTGAAGCGATTATGGCGATGCTTAAGAAAATAGCCTACCGTGAGGGATTTGGTAATGTTTTAGCGGAAGGGGTTATGAGGGCAGCACAACAGGTTGGCGGAGAAGCTCCCAGATTGGCGATTCATACTAAGAAAGGCAATATACC
>DEUU01000008.1 GCA_002362735.1 Dehalococcoidia bacterium UBA3254 | reverse complement strand
TCATATAATATCTAGTAAATGTCCCACGAAAAAGCGAATATAGAGAAATGTTATTTACATCCTGGACATTTTTAATATTCTTCGTTATCGTACTCGCCGGATATTTCACTTTTAGCCGTTCGTGGCGCTGGCAGAACATACTCCTGCTGGCGGCCAGCTATATTTCATATGGGTTCTGGGATTGGCGTTTTCTCGGGTTAATTCTGGGTATGACCGTGGTCAACTACGGTGCCGGTTGGGCTATCGACAATTCAGATAGCATTCGTAGAAAACGTTTCTGGTTGGGATTGGCTATTGCGGTTGACATCATCGTGCTGGGCATCTTTAAATATTTGAATTTCTTTGATCAAAGCCTGATAACCGCGCTTTCACCTTTTGGGGTGCACCTTGATCCAATTACTTTAAAATTAATTCTTCCACTGGGTATATCGTATTTAACTTTCATGGAAATCACTTATCCTTTTGAAATTTATCGTGGAAAGATGAAACATAATAAGAATTTTCTGGATGTGGCTTTGTTTATGTCATTTTTCCCTACTATTGTCTCCGGTCCGGTCGAAAGAGCATCTCACATGTTGCCGCAGTTTCAATCTTCCCGCAAGGTAACCGGAGCTATGATAAATGAAGGACTCTGGCTGATAGGCTGGGGTTTCTTTCAGAAGATGGTTATTGCTGACAATATAGGTCTAATAGTAAGTCAGGTTTATGGCAACTATACTCAATACCAGGGAATGGACCTCATTATCTCAGTTTTTGCCTATATGATACAGGTGTTCGCTGACTTGGGAGGTTATACCGACATCGCTAGAGGTATAGCTAAAATCATGGGATTTGACCTTTTGCTAAATTTTAATGTTCCCTATTTTATTATTTCTCCCGCAGATTATTGGTCCCGCTGGCATATCTCCTTTTCTTCCTGGCTCCGGGACTTTTTATATATTCCCCTTGGAGGGAGCCGGAAAGGAGAATTGCGCACCAATTTCAATATTTTCATTACTTTTATTCTTTGCGGTCTCTGGCATGGAGCTGCCTGGACTTATATAGCCTGGGGAGCATACCATGGGATACTGCAGGTTATTTTCAGGCTGTTTAAGGCGAATGGCACTGATCACACCATAACCGGCTTCGGTTCCGGAATAGTCCTTACCTTAAGAGTGATTTTAATGGTTTGCCTGGTAGCCGTAGGTCTTTCAATTTTCAGCGCCTATTCTTTCCAGCAGGTAATCTATTATTTTACTCATCTGAGTCTTTCACACTCTCCGGAAACTCTTTCTTTTTTCTGGAGACTACTCTTTTTTACGATACCCATTGTCATAGTTCAAATATTCCAACTACGCAGCAAAGACCTTACCTTCGTCAAAAATCTAAATCCATGGGTAAAAGGTATAGCCTATGGTTGTATTATCGTGGGCATCCTCGTTTTCAGCCAGCGAGAGATTGTACATTTCATTTACCAGGCATTTTAACTCCAGCAAACGGATAAATTATGCAAGAGCAAATCGATAAACTCCATCTACAGGTCTGGGAATATCTAAAAGCCGGAGAATGGACGGAAGCGCTGAACGTGGCTGGCCAGCTGGCAAAACTTGAGCCAGGTAATAAAGACTCTGCTATCCTGGCCGGCTATCTCAAAGATCTGGAATTAATTGCCTATCTCAGCGTCAACTATGAGAGGGAAGAGACTATTATCGTGCGCCTGAAAGAAATTGCCAGAGCTATTCCACATCTGGCGGTATTTGATTCATTCAAGGCATTACAGGAATTGGTGAAAGTCCCCGATAGTGAAAAGAAATATCCACAGGAAAGTCAATTAACGGAATCTGAATTAGGCATAATTAACGCGGAAATAAACCAGAGCGAGCAACTGCGGTCGTTATGGCCTGACCGGTCTGAAAAAGAAACAACGATTACTCCCAAATTGATGCCGAACATGGAAAAAACTGTTGAGAAGGTGGAAGTACCAAAAATTATTGATACCAGGCCGTGGAGCAAGCGATTAAAGAGACCTTCAGGACTCTTGGGAGTAATGGCTACAATTGCAGCGGCATTGATTGTTCTTCTGCTCTTTAACTTCTTGTCCTATTATTATTTAAAGGAACAGCCACCAGAAACATCTGCATATAAATACGTCTATAATAAATCATTAATCGTCAAAAGCTTAAATCTACCGAAGAGAACTGTATTATTGGGTGATTCGACTTGCTTAACCAGTGTGGTCACAGGCCCGTTTGCTGATAGACTGGGAGGACAGGTTGTCAATTTAGCCACTGTTGCTCAGACTTCTATGTTGATGGACGCCTGGATGTTGGCTGAATACGTTGAGCAGGTAGGAGTACCCGAAAATTTAGTCTTAGTTCGGGGATTTCCGGGGTCATATACTATTTCACATAATATTGAATATATGGCGGCAATGCCCCTACCGTGGAACTTTTGGGAACACTTTGGAATAAGACCCGCCTGGAAACCTGGAGAAACCCAGCAGTTATTTATGACAAAATATGCCGCCTTATATTCAGCGAGTGATACCATTAGCAGCCGCGTTACCAACATTTGGAATATTTTTAACCATCAGCCAGATATCGGTTCTTTGGAAAATACTTATTTTAATGGAAGCACCGTTGCCGCAGACCCGATGGATTTGAGTAAAGCTCTACCTCAAACCTATCTTGCCAGCAAATATAAAATAAATGACGATACTACCACCGCTTTACGTTATATAAGTGATCTGGCAAAAAAGAAAAACTTTCAATTATATATATTATTCCAACCAGAATGGGATGAAGCTATAAAAGCTGGTTTACGAGCAAACCTGATCAGCGCCCAAAAGAACTATTTATCTCAGTTTATTGATCCAGAATACGTTCACATTGTATTTGATGAATCTCTGACATTTAAGAAGGATCAAATGCAAAATCCTAATCACCTGCGCCCGGGAGCCGAACGGGTCTACACCGAAGATTATGTAGGTCTAATTACAGCCATTCAAAATCAACTTAGTGAGAAACAGGCCACACCCATAAAACTCGAGTCAGCAGAAGCTAATAAAAACGGTAGCTATGTGGTAAATGATAAGCCCTATATTCCGATCAGGGTTTCTATCCCGGGAAGGAGCGATGCTGCTGTGAACGGCTCTGTTTCGTGCCTGATCAAGCCCGCCGGTACAACGGATGGAGACTGGGTGATTCGCAGTCCTTCCGTGCCAGTGAACTTGTCAGGTAATGATCCGCAAACATTCAATTTATCGGCGAATATCGGTAAATTGGATAAACCCGGTACTTACGACCTGGTAGTATTCATCCGGCAGGATGTCGATAAACTTTCTCATGAGACGAGAATTGAACTGTCCAATAAAATCTCCGTTAAATAGCTCTCCGATTGAATTCTTATAGATCGATGAAAATTGAAAACTCTATCAACAAAATATTAAGAAAAGGGCTTTGCACCGGCTGCGGTACCTGTGTCTCCCTGTGTCCATCAGGGGCCCTCAAGATGGAACTGGATCAGGACAGCGGAACTTATTTGCCTCAAGTAGACGCGGAAAAATGTACCCGGTGTGGAATTTGCCTCCAGGTCTGCCCGGGCCACAATGTGGATTTCACAAATCTAAATCGGGAGATTTTTGGTAAATTACCTGAAAATAATCTCCTGGGGAACTATTTCGGATGTTTTATCGGTCACGCCGGTGAATATGATATCCGTTTTGATTCAGCCTCCGGTGGTCTGGTCACGGCCATACTTATTTTTGCTCTGGAACAAGGCATCATAAACGGCGCTCTAGTGACCCGGATGGATCCGGAGCATCCGTTAAGACCTCAACCTTTCATCGCCCGGAATCGGAAAGAGATTATCGAGGCTTCCAAATCAAAATATTGTCCGGTGCCGGCGAATGTGGCTCTTAAAGAGATTCTTAAAGCGAAAGAAGAGGAGAAATTCGCCGTGGTCGGTCTTCCATGCCAGATTCAAGGGGTCCGGAAAGCTGAACTGGCAAATAAAAAATTGAGAGAGAAGATTGTTCTACACCTAGGGTTAGTCTGCTCACATACCGATAGCTTTAAAGAGACTGAATATATTTTTCGGAAATACCGTATACAAAAGGATAAAATAACTAAACTGGACTACCGCGGACAGGGATGGCCGGGAAGTATGACCATCCATTCAGGTGACAGCTGGCAAAAATCAATTGGGCTCTTCGAGTATATCAAAGTTCATAACCTCTGTTTTTATACCCCTTACCGTTGTATTCTCTGCGGAGATTTTATCAACCGGTTTGCTGATATCAGCTTCATGGACCCCTGGCTTCCGGAGATCGAAGCATCCGATAAGATCGGACAAACTATGATTTTGGTCAGAAGCCCGGAGGGTAGAAAAATTTGTGATGACAGCCGGGATAAAAAATATATCCAGCTGAAAACGACGACGGAAAAAGATGTGATCCGGTCTCAGGGAAGAAATCGCCTGTCTAATAAAGACCTGAAAGCGCATTTCCTGCTGACCAGATTGCTTGGCCGTCAAACGCCGGAATATAATATCGCTCTTCCGGCTTCAAAACCTTTTAATTATTTGCGTGCAATTTTAAGGCTATTCAATATTAAGATTTCTTTCAATAGATATCTGTCGTGGTTAGTTAACCCTCTTTTAAGTATCGAATCGCGGGTCTTCCAGCAATTGAAATCCAGAATGTAATTGAACTCGGCTAAAAAACCGGACAAGGTGCTAAGTTGGAAAACCGTCACACTTCAACCTGTCATGACTCCGTTAAACATTGGGAGCCACTTCATTTGAAACCATCAATAACCGCACTTTTTAAGCCTTTCCCCTGAACGGTAATCCTGCGCACGTTGGTATGGCGATGCCGATGTTTGTTCAGCGGAGTTAAAACAGCTTCAAAATAAAAGGTAATTCCCAATCTTGATGACTGTCCGGCGGTTAATCATAAAGGATGGTTTGCCTCCATGTGCCAATCGTCGAGTCGTTCACGATGTTTTTAATAACAAACAAATACAAAAAATATAGATATTTGATATTTGAGAAATCAATAAGGACTTGTTTATCTCGATATCCCAGTTTTTAAGTACTTTGGGCATTATATACAGTTTTTTTGTTGGTATTGCTTTTAGCAGTTTCTGAATTTCAAAATTTTATAATCTTGAGAACTCTTATGTGTTCCGGCTGATAAAAATTTGAGTCTGATGAAATAGAATTGAATACAGCCGAGAATTACAGGCAGAAATTTGATATCAGGAGGTTCAAGATGGGTTTTAATCCATTAGAAGAAAAAGGAACCAGGATCGAAGAGCAAGTTCACGACTGGTCGGAACTCAATATCACGCCTTACGATAAAAATACTGTCCATCCCTATACCCGTACCCGCATCATACTGATGAACGGGATTGAAGTTGAGGCAGCCATGTTCAAGCATCAATTTAATCGGCATACCACTGAACTGCCAATCAAGAAAAGCCTGGCTTTGACCCGGGCAATTGAACAACAGCACCAAAAAATGGTCAACTGGTTGGCTCCTGGCAATGAAAGTAACCTGGAGGTAACGATCGGGTATGAGCAAGTAGCAGTAGACTTGACTGCATGGTTAGCCAGGACGGAGCCTGATAAGTATGTTAAGGCGGCTCTGGACTTCGCGCTGCTGGAAGACTTCGATCATCTTTATCGTTATGCTAACCTGCTGGAGCTAACCGAAGGCAAACAGGCCAACAAGATTGTTCAGGGACTAACAGAAATCACCCCCGGGCGCCCAACTTACATTGAGCACCGTTATCCGGTGGATAACTTGACCAAACACATCGATAAAAATACTGCCGATATCCTCACCAAATTACACATTGAAACGATTGTATCCGGCGAGCAACAGACGATGAATTATTATATGAACATTGGCGACCGGACGGAGAATATGCTGGCCAGGGGTTTATACGCCGAGATTGCCATGGTCGAAGAGGAACATGTCAGCCACTATGAATCCCTCAATGATCCCACTTCTTCCTGGCTGGAAATGTTGGTGATGCATGAATATAACGAATGTTATATGTATTACTCCTGTTGGTGTTCCGAGACGGATAACCGGATCAAACAAAGGCTCCG
>DEUU01000281.1 GCA_002362735.1 Dehalococcoidia bacterium UBA3254 | reverse complement strand
TGATTTGTACCTCTTATAGGATCAAAAGAAGGTATAGCGCACATCGCATTTTGCATGGTTGACCCGGGAGATATTGTCTTGATTCGGGATCCGGCGTATCCGGTCTATGCCATCGGTACGATGCTTGGCGGCGGAACGGCACATTATTTACCTTTAATCGAAAAAAACCATTATTTGCCTGATCTAAAATCTGTGCCTGCAGATACATTGAAAAAAACTACTCTTCTCTGGATCAATTATCCTAATAATCCAACCGGTGCAGTAGCGGAATTGAAATATTTTAACGATGTAGTAGAATTTGCTAAAAAAAATAGTATCGCGGTTTGTCATGATGGACCCTATTCCGAAGTGGCTTTTGATGGCTATAGACCGGCCAGTTTCATGCAAGCGAAAGACGCCAAAGACGTAGGTATAGAATTTCATTCTCTTTCCAAGAGCTATAATATGACCGGTTGGCGTATCGGAATGGCAGTGGGTAATGCCGGGATGATAGATGCCCTGAGAAGAATTAAATCTAACCTGGACTCAGGTATTCCGCAGGCAATACAGCTGGCTGCAATTGCTGCTTTGACCGGGTCTCAAGATTGCATCGAAGAGCATAACGTCATATATCAGAGACGGAGAGATAAGATCCTGAAAACTTTGAGGAGCCTGGGAATACAGGCGGATACTCCCAGGGCCAGCCTTTATATCTGGGCAAAATGCCCAGATGGTTATAAATCTGCGGAGTTTGCAGAAGATTTGCTGGAACAGGTAGGAGTTGTAGTGACGCCTGGAAATGGTTATGGCCCTACCGGGGAAGGTTATTTTAGAATATCTTTAACAATTTCCGATGACCAGCTTGAACAAGGACTGCTTAAGTTAAGCGCCTGGAAAAACAAAAAAGCCTGAAGGAGGCACATATTCCAAAGGGGACAGTTAGCACAGAAATACTTCAGGAGAGGGTGATTCTCATTGCGGTAGAATCACCGCAGGCCAAAAACACATGGTCGGCAGAGGCTTCCATGGCGGAATTAGCCGCTCTGGCTTATACCGCCGGCGCTAATGTCGTCGGTAAAATGACTCAGAAGCTAAGATCGCCTTCCAAGACCCAATATTTGGGCAAAGGTAAGCTCGAGGAACTTGTTAAGCTTAGAGAGCAACTCGATTACGATACAATAATTGTAGACGATGAGCTCACTCCGCAACAGCAGCAGAATCTTGAAGATGTTCTCCATGCCAAGGTTATTGACCGCATTGCTTTAATTCTGGATATTTTTGCCAGAAGAGCGCGCACTCATGAGGGCAAACTTCAGGTAGAGCTGGCCCAATATGAATATAACCTTCCAAGATTGGCAGGGAAGTGGCATCACCTGGAGAGACTTGGAGCGGGAATTGGAACACGAGGGCCAGGAGAGTCCCAACTCGAAACCGATAAACGGATCATGCGTCAAAGGATTACTCGTTTGAAAAAACAGATAGAAGAAGTGCGGCGCCAACGTGAACTCTATCGCCAAAAACGGAGACGCAGCGGTATTCCGATAGTAGCGCTGGTGGGTTATACCAATACCGGAAAGAGTACCTTATTAAATGCCCTAAGTCGGGCGGATGTAACTGCTAAGAATGAGCTTTTTAGCACCCTTGATCCGACTACCCGCCGACTATATTTACCGGATAAAAGGTCAATTCTTGTGACTGACACGGTGGGATTTATTCGAAAACTACCGCCTGAACTGGTGGCGGCTTTCAGGGCTACCCTGGAAGAACTTACTGAGGCTAGTCTGTTAATACATGTAGTGGATCTAACTTCACATAATGCAGCCGAACAATGTGAAACCGTAGAAGAAATCTTGAAAATGTTAAAAGTGGATCAGAAACCAAGGATTACGGCGATGAACAAAATAGATTTACTTTTAAGTAAAGATCGAGATTGGAGGGAATCACAGGCTGTCCGATATATTTCCGAAAAATCCGGTGAACCACAGCCGAATACAGTTTTAATTTCTGCCTCTAAAAAATGGGGTTTAAACAGATTGTTGGAAATGATCAGCGTTATGATTGAACAAAACGTTCAAGCAGGTCGTCTTGCATTAGAAATCAATAGCATTGAATCTGCCTCTGATTAATCAACTTCTACGAATTGTCCTTAAATTATGTAATCTTGCCATTGATTCATAATTAATGGTAGTACGCACAATATATGTTATGTCATGTTTACACGAATTACGAGACTACATTGAAAGGCATTTCTCATTGTTATTGAACCCATTTTGAACCATGCATAATAATAACTCAGTTAAAAATGAATCTTGGATTCTGGAGGCGCCAGTTTAGCCTGACTAAGTCAATCAGCATGGTTTATTTTGCAAGTTCATCCATTAAAACAAAAATAGTTGTTCGATAATTGGGGTTAAATTCCAGTCTCGAGAATTTTCTGGACTCTATTGAGTCTAGACTTAAGATTGTATGTAGCAGCTTTTTGGACATAAGATTATGTAAAATTATTCTTTAATAATATAACTATAATATGACTAATTGAAGAGTGGCATAAAAGATAAAAAGACACCCTTTTTCACAACTTATAGCTATGACCTGTCGTTCCCTTTCGGGTCTGGCTGTAGCACCTTTAAGGATTAAAGGTTGCTTGGTGGATCATAAGGCCAGTTCCCTCCCCACCTTTCCTGACAGCTACAAGCTACACAACTCACGCTGTATAACTTGTTACTTATCAATATAACATTCTTTGAAAATTGAGATCATCCGTAGAAATACTTAAATTGGATACACGGATATCCTGAATTATAACGCGCTATTTCCTGATTAGCATACTGGTACATTCAATATATTAGTATCAAAGTCAATTGCTGCTTAGCCTGCTGGAGAAACGGGGTAGACTTAACGCCAGGTGATCTTCGGGCGATTTCGCGGCGGTAAACGCTGATAGGTATATTTTGGATAGCCTACCATCATGAACCCGTAGGCTTTACGTTTTTCAGGTATCCTCAAACTTTCTTCCATGGGAAGAAAGGAAGAGGCCATCAGGTAAATGAACCCATTCAGACAGCAACCTAACCCCACGCTCCGGGCAGCCAGATCAAAATAGGTCAGGGCGCTGATGGAATCAGCAAATCCCATTTCATATAAATGCGGGGCATGGACGATTACTAAGGCAGGAGTGTTACGGATGATCTCATTATAATGTTCATCATCCCAGCGCTTTAAAATTCGGGAGAATCCCATCATTTCCGCGAATTCTGGACGGTCCTTTACCATGCTGCGTGCCCAATCGAGCGAAATATCGCCCAGATGTTTTAGCCCTTTAGGGTTATCAATCACAATCCATTCTATATTTTGATTGTTATGACCGGTAGGAGAATACCTGGCTATTTCGATAAGCCGTGTGATCAAATCACGGGGTATCGGCTTATCTTGAAAATAACGGATTGATCGTCGGCTCCGAAAAATGTGCTCATACTCCTCAGCGGTAACCTTTAAAAGGTTGCGTTGGAAAGGAGGACAATTTTCCATGGGTATATCGCGATGATTAAAACTTCCTGCAGGACAGGCTGCAACACAATGCCCGCATTTAATACATTGTTCTTCCATAAAAGGCCCGGGTTGTGGGAAGCTCTGCTTCTTGAAATCGATTAAACCACCCGGACAAACAGCTGCGCAAATACCGTCACTGAGACAGGTTATTTCATTAACCTGAATTATATCCGTAAGTCATGTCCTTCATAATTATTTATTCCAGCTCTCCCTCGGGATTTCTTCAACTTGAGCTAAAACATTAAAACTGCAATCTTTAGACCCTGTAAAATGGGCTCGGTAGGGATCGAACCTACGACC
>DEUU01000234.1 GCA_002362735.1 Dehalococcoidia bacterium UBA3254 | reverse complement strand
AAGAATATTCTGTGGGTTTCCGCATTTGCTTCAGCGATTGTTGATAATATTCCCTTTGCTGCCACTATGGTGCCGGTAATTGCTAATCTATCTCAAGTGACCGGTTTGCCGTTACCGGTATTGTCGTGGACATTAGCACTGGGAACAGATATCGGAGGTAACGCTACTCCTATTGGAGCTTCAGCTAATGTCGTAGGGACCGCATTGGCGGAGAAAGCCGGCTATCCTATTAGTTGGATGCGATATATGAAATATGCAGTTCCAGGAACATTTATTGTAGTTGTCTTGTGCTGGGTGTATATTCTATTAAGATATTGTTAGCGGTTAATATTTATATTTAGCCTTGATAAGGCACAAATATTGCATACAATGTTGAGTAATATTATAATTATCTGACCTGAATGTGAGATAATACTTACAATTCAAGCATTAGTAATATCGCTCAATATAAAGATGGATTAAATAAAACGATGCCCAAGTATGACGATCTATTGTCAGAGCGTCTGGTATTTAGGGTCCCCGGCGTACCCGCCTTGAGGTTACCCATTCGAATACCCAAGCTGACAAACCCATTTTCTGCGATGGTGTTGCTGGTATATTTTTTCGGAGCGGCGATACTGCTTGGTTCGATTTTACTTATGTTGCCGGTTTCTAGTCTTTCAGGTGTCTTTACCTCTCCCATCGATGCTCTTTTCACCGCCACTTCAGCGGTTTGTGTAACCGGACTGACTGTTGTAGATACAGGTACCTATTGGAGTACCTTCGGTCAAACTGTGTTGCTGACACTTTTCCAGATAGGCGGTTTCGGTTTTATTACCATCACTACTATTGTCTTAATTGCGATCGGTGGTAAATTCGGTCTTCGAGAAAGGCTGGCTGTATCAGAGTCATTGGGATTAGAACGGCTGGGCGGTATTCTAGGTATCGTGGTAAAAATCGCATTCTTTTCATTGATTGTCGAATGTGTTGGAGCTGCTATTTTATATATCCGGTGGATAATCAGTGGAGAAACCGGTGTGTCACTCTGGACGGCTGTTTTTCATTCCGTTTCTGCTTTCAATAATTGCGGCATGGATCTCTTTGGCGATTTTAAAAGTTTGATAAATTATCAGAACGATATAACTACATTACTGATTACAGCGGTATTGATTATTTTGGGCAGCCTCGGATATGTCGTCGTTATGGAATATACCAGGAAGAGGAATTATTTCAAGCTATCTCTCGATAGTAAAATGGTATTGATAGTATCCTTTTCGCTTATCGCCATCGGCACCCTGTTTTATTTCGTTGTAGAGTACGCTAATCCGGGAACATTGGGTTCTTTATCAGTTCCCCAAAAACTTGCGGTAGCATTTTTTCAGTCGGTGACACCAAGGACGGCCGGTTTTACCGCGGTAGATATCGGGTCCTTAAGGCAAGTGACCCTTTTTTTTACAATGATTTTAATGTTCATCGGCGGAGCTTCAGGATCGGCTGCAGGCGGAATAAAAGTAAATACCTTCGGGATTATTATGTTAACGGCCATCTCCTCTCTGCGAGGCAGGACAAGTATTGAAGCTTTCGGCAGACAGGTGAATAAAACGATAGTCTATCGTGCCGTAACCTTAGTCCTTATTTTCCTGCTGATGGTTGGTCTTATTACAGGGTTGCTGTCTATTACTGAGATTTTCCCGGTGGACAAATTATTATTTGAGACTTTTTCTGCGTTAAGCACTGTCGGTCTTTCTACCGGCATCACTCCCGATTTATCTATCGCGGGGAGGTTGATCGTTACTTTGACCATGTTTCTCGGCCGGTTAGGCCCTCTTCTGCTGATGACGGTGTTAGTCAAACGGCAGCAAACACTGGATATCGAATATCCGTACGACAATGTCAGAATAGGTTAGGAGAAAATAATGAGTAAACAGGTAGCAGTGATCGGACTCGGCAGATTCGGGGTTAGCCTTGCTGTTGCCCTGCATGAGGCAGGCTATACTGTTCTGGCGATTGACAGGGTATCGTCTCTCGTCGATAATATTGCTTCACGGGTTACTCATGCCGTGCGCACGGATGCTACTAATGCAGCTGCCCTGCAAAAATTGGGTATCGATAAGTACGATGTTGCCGTCGTTACTATCGGTGCGGCCGTACAGGACAGCGTAATGGTTACTATTTTATTGAAGAAAATGGGCGTGCGTTATATCGTCGCTCGTGCTGATAATGAGTTGCATGGGGAAATTCTCATGAATATCGGCGCTGATAAGGTGATTTCTCCTGAAAGCGACACCGCAATTCGTTCCGCTCCTGTTCTGACTATGAAAGGTGTCAATGATTATATTCCTCTGGGCAACGGGTCAGGGATCGTTAAGGCCAAAGCCATTGCTTACTTTATCGGTAAGACCCTGGAAGACATTGGTTTTGGCTTTACCGGTAACAGCGGAGTGGTGGTACTGATGATCCAGCGCGGTAAAGAAGCGATAGTGAACCCCAGTGCGACTGAAGTCGTCAGCCATGTCGATTATTTGATTCTAGCGGGTAATAATAGCGATATAGATAAGTTGCTGGAAAAGGCCGAAAATTCCGAGGAAGACGCATCCCAAAAACATGAAAACGGTTCTCATTAGTACTTTGAACTTAACCGGCAAACAAGTTTTATTGTACCTACGTAATACCCC
>DEUU01000077.1 GCA_002362735.1 Dehalococcoidia bacterium UBA3254 | reverse complement strand
AGACGCACAGGACTTAAAATCCTGTTCTCCGCAAGGAGAGTGTCGGTTCGATTCCGATCCCCGGTACTCCGGTGGTGTTTTTTATTTACCTTTTACTCAGTTTGGTTGGAACGTCTCGTTTGCGCAGCGAGGAGAATGAAGAAATAGGTTGTTGGGCTCTTAGCTCAGTTTGGTTAGAGCGCTTCCTTGACATGGAAGAGGTCAGAGGTTCGAGTCCTCTACTGCCCACCATGTCACATCTACGACACAGAAATATCACAATTTGCTTTCATCAAAAGAAGACCGTGGATGCAGCTATGAATTCTATCAGGGGTTCAATCGTATTCAGCATTCCTGATGTGGCGAAAAACCTGGCCCTTTTCTACGGTCAGCCTACTTATAATGAATTCAATATCAACCTGGATGTCTGGAAGTAATTACCTCCGGATGTTCAGCAGATATTCGTTGAAGAAGCTAAGAATGCTGCCAACAAAATGCTTGCCTACCAGATCAAAGCTCGAGAAGAAACTGATCTGGATGTGGTGAAAAAAGCCGGTGTAAATGTTTATGAAGTTTCCAAAGCTGACCGTGATATGTGGAAAATATCGATGACACCCTATATCACAAAGCAACTGGCCGATATTGGAGATTTCGGCACACAAGAGAAAGATTTGCTTGATAAAGTTAATGCCGACAATCCATAAATAACTGATAATCGTAATCAGAACCATGGAGTAAGATAACCTTTAATATTGATTGTTATCAATTCGGAAAAGGCGTTTATGTGTACCTACAAGTAAAGGCCTTTTTATATTTATCGCAATTGTATTCAATATCCATTTCTGATACACTAATTGCAATTTGAGAGAATGAAATTAAAGGGGGTAAGTATGCCCAAAATAAGGGTCGATGATACCCTTGAGATGGTCTACAAATATGACGATTTCACAGATCCCTGGAAGAACTCCGATACGGTAGTCCTGGTCCACGGAGGTCTGAAACCCAGGGAATTGTATTACGCATGGGTCCCTACTTTATCCCGCCAGTTACGCGTCATTCGACCTTATATACGAGGACACTGGGGCTCTACTCCTCCCCCGGATGGTTACAACTGGACCATGGAAAATCTGGTTTCAGATCTGAAGAATTTTCTGGATGCTCTCAACCTCGAAAAAGTCCACTTCGTGGGGGAATCACTGGGAGGTACTCTGGGATATAACTTCGCTTACCAATATCCGGAACGTCTGAAAACGTTAACCGTCGTAAATTGCCCCGGTCCCACTCTCAAAGGACACCGTATGTCAGTATTACTGGATAATTTGAAGAAAGATGGAGTATCAGGCACTATCGACTATCTGTTCAGTGTCCATGGCGAAGAGACATCCGATATTCCGGCTCTGGACGACTGGTATATTAGTGAAGCAAAGAAAAATCCTCTCGATTCTGCCATCGGGTATCTTAGTGCCGCTGTTAATCTAGACGTGAATATTGATAGCCTTCTAACGAATATTCAGGTACCAACTCTAATACTTACCGGGACTGAGTATTCCAGTCTGATCACTGTTGAAGAAGCGTCTCAGTTTCGCAGCCTGATTCCCAACGCTAAACTCGTAGTCTTTCCGGGAGTAAAATTTATTGCGGTAGTCACTGTTCCGGAGAAATGTGCAGAAGAGGTACTGCGGTTTACCAGAGAACAAACGATCAATACCTGATCAGGCCTCCGGTTCAATGTCTCTCCAGGATAACTTGCTTTTAAAGGTTTTAGAGCCTTAACAGTACGAGGTGAAACGTTGCAATTAATCGGAATTTGTGGTTCTCCGCGTCGAGGCAATACCGAATGGATCCTCAATCAGGTGATGCAAGAGGTCACTCGAAAAGGTGCTCAAACAGAAACTTTATTGCTGAGAAGAATGGATATACGCATGTGCCTCGGGTGCCTTATTTGTGAACAGGGCGGTAAAGACCGAGCTGGAATTTGTAAAATTAAGGACGAGATGAACCAGGTGTACCCCAGGCTTAAAAATGCTGATGTTATCGTTTTAGCAACGCCAGGTTATTTCGAAATGCTTTCCGGATTACTCAAGAATTTTTTAGACCGCACATGTGCCATCTGGCCAAGATTAGAGGGAAAACGGATGGCAGGACTGGCTGTAGCAGAGGAAGGAATCGGGCAAACCATACAAAATCTCAAGACCTATGCAATTTTATGTAAGATGCAGTGGATAGGCGAAGTTACCGTTTTGGCTAAAGGTCCATATGACGCTGAAAACATCGAGGGATTGGACCGGCGTTTAAAACGCTTGGCACGGAAAATCATGGCTTAATGTCCTCAAAAATAACACTATCTTTCGTTTATGTAAAGAGAGACAAATATTGGGCGGCTAAGAGTCAATTTGTTGCCAAACCTCGCCTTTCGTATTGGCGTTGACTATGAAGACACCTTGATGTTTTCCGTGTAGTGCTTCAGCGAATAATTAAAATCCCCCTGACTTATGACCCATTCGATTTCGGTCAAAATACCAGGTTGCATTTAATTCACAAATAAATTCCAGACTGTGCAAAAAACGCGTAAAAATGATAAATTGGAATTAATATACCAGGACAAACATTGAAAGGAGAATCATGACATATTTAGTCACCGGAGGGACGGGTTTTATCGGCTCCCGTGTAGTGCGGGACCTTGTTCGCGAAGGTGAAAAGGTTATTGTCTATGACTGGAACCCTTCCGATTTAAATCTGGCGCGATTGCTGACCCGGAAAGAGATAGAAAACAATGTTCGGATTATCCAGGGGGATGTTACTGATTTCGTCCATATTGCTAGTGTCGTCAAACAAAATAGTATTAATAGAATAGTCCATCTGGCTGCACTTTTGCTGCATGATATCAATGCGAATCCACTTGCAGGACTTCAAATTAACTCCGTCGGTACGATAAATATTTTTGAAGCGGCCAAACTGTTCGGTATTAAAAAGGTTGTCTGGATAAGTTCGGGCTCGGTATTCGGGCCACCCGAAGCATATGTGGAAGAATATATCCCAAATGATGCCCCGCATTACCCTCAAAACCTTTATGGAGCTACCAAGTCTATTGATGAGCAATTCGCAAATTATTATGTCAACGAGTACGGATTAGATATTACTGCGATCCGCCTGGTCCTGGTGTATGGGGCCTGGCAAAAGAATGGTCGGACTGCCCGTATTATTCAACAAATGGTAGCTAACCCGGCTCTGGGTATTTCCGGTAAAGTTCCGGCTGCCAGAGATAACGTTTTGGGTTGGACTTACGTAGATGATGCCACCAGGGCAATAATTATGGCCTGTAAATCTATAAAACCTAAAACCCTGTCTTTTTCTGTTAGAGGAGCGATTCACAGCGTTGGAGAGATCGCGGATTATGTCAAGGATCTAATCCCACAATCAGATATTACGCTTCTGCCGCTGGAACGTTCGAAAAGCCATTTGATTATGACCTGTAAATACGATACAAAAAGAATCGAAGAAGAGCTGGGTTTCCACACTCAGTGGTCGATGAAGCAAGGCATCAAAGAGACCATTAACATGGTCAGAACTGATAAGGGACTACCACCGGTCTAGCTAAACCTAAAAGACATCCAGAGTGATAGCCGGTTTTCGAGAATACAGGTCTTCCATATCTAAAGATTTGACTTCATCGGAATGTTTGGAAATAATATGCTCATTCATCTTGATCAATCCGAAATGTTTGTCGTACTCGGCGATTTCAAAGCCGCATAATGTACAGTGAAATACAAAGGTTGTGGGGATAGTCCTGGATTTGATAACATCTTTAAAATCTTTCATTTATACCATTCCTTAATTCCAGGTCTGAAACCAGGAATTAAAAATTAGTCAATTATTTTAGTTCGGAATACAGGTGATAGTTTCATCCTGTTTCGACCCAATAATATCAAATCGGCATCTATAAATCAACACGCCGGCACTAAATTTTTTATATTCACTTTAAAGCGTATATATAGAATTTAAAGGATGATTACAAAGATGGCAAAAATAGTTTTGGATTTGCATTCTATTTTTAACAAGAGCCAGTCGATTGACACTGAACTTAACAGGGTTATCGAAGAAGCAGGCGAAAAAAGGGTTACTTTAGTTGAAATTATTCCCGGCAAAGGTTCCGGACAGCTGAAGAAGCGTGTCTTGCGATTTCTTAATCAACCGGAGATAAAAAAACAATATTATCGGATTGAGAAAGATGATAAAAATTTCGGCCGGATATTCATTCATTTTAAATATTAATAAATTCTTAGCATAAATTGTCTTTTCCGATAACAATACGCTAATATAAGATAATCGAATTTTATGTAATCATAATCTGCTCCTTCAGCCTTAAATAAAAAATGCAGAGAAATATTTAATGAATTCCGAAAATAAACTTGAAAAACTAAAAGAGATACTGAACGAAATGCAAAGCGTTCTTATCGCTTACTCCGGAGGCGTCGACAGCACTTTCCTGGCATTCATTTCAAATGAGATATTGAATCAAAAATCTCTGGCTGTTTTAGCTTCTTCTCCTGTTTGCCCGCCTTCAGACCCGGAAGAAGCCAGATTACTGGCTGTGAAATTGGGACTGAGATTTAGAATCATTCACACAAATGAAATGGGAAAAACCCTGTTTACTGCCAATACCCCTGACCGCTGTTACTACTGCAAACAAGAACTTTTCTTTAAGCTTAAAGAGATCGCGTCAGTGGAAGGATTAAAATGGATTGCGGATGGAAGTAATTTTGATGATCTTAAAGATTATCGACCTGGGAGAAAAGCCGGGGAGGAGATGGGTATACGCAGTCCGCTTTGTGAAGCAAAATTAACTAAAGATGAGATCCGGCAACTTTCTCACGTCTACGGACTGTCTACCGGGGATAAACCGGCTTCACCGTGCCTTGCTTCCAGAATCCCCTATGGCACTCCGGTAACGAGGGATACTCTTCATAAAATCGCGGAAGGCGAACGTTTCTTGCACAGCCTGGGACTTCGACAACTTCGGCTACGCCACCATGGAGATATCGCCAGGATCGAAATTGATGAAAAAGAAATCCCCTTTGTGTTGAAAGATGAAATAAGGCAGGAGATAGCCGCCAGAATAAAAAGCCTGGGATATCTGTACGTTGTGGTGGACCTTTCGGGCTACCGGGCCGGAAGTCTGAATACTAAGATTAGTTCAGAGAAACCGAAATAATAATAGGAGACCGTGAAGCAGATGGCCAAAATTGCATATTTCGATTGTTTCTCAGGTTGCAGTGGCGATATGATACTTGGTGCTCTGCTGGATGCGGGATTGCCTCTTGATACCCTTCAAGAAGGATTGAAAGGTCTGAATATAGAGGGTTTTAAACTCACTTTAGAAAAGGTTAAGCGTTGCTCTATCACAGCTTCAAAATTTAGTGTGGTCTTATCGGAATCAAACCACCATCATGCGCGCACACTGACGGATATTCTTAAAATCATCAAATCCAGTCAACTTCAGGAAAATGTGAAAAATGTTAGCAGCAGGATTTTCCAAAGATTGGGAGAAGTTGAAGGTAAAATCCACGGAGTTCCTCCTGAGGAAGTCCACTTCCACGAGATCGGAGCGGTTGATTCCATCGTTGATATAGTAGGAACAGTGTTTGCTTTTGAGTTTTTAGGTGTTCACCAATTTTACTCATCATCAATGCCGTCGGGTAGAGGCCAGGTCATCACCCAGCACGGTATTTTGCCCGTGCCTGCACCGGCTACCTTGGAACTACTGGCAATGGCAAACGCTCCAATCTCCGATCCACCCGATAAATCTGGGAAACCAGGAGAGCTGGTAACACCAACCGGAGCCGCATTGGTAACAACGCTGGCCCAATTTGGCCGTCCAGACATGATCGTTGATAAGATAGGTTATGGAGCAGGAGCCAGAGAATTTGAAAAATGGCCAAATATTATGCGCATCTGGTTAGGTGACGATAAGCAGAAACCCGGAGAAACGGACTTGATTCTCATGGAAACCAATATTGACGACATGAATCCACAAATTTACGGTTATTTGATGGAAAAACTATTCGCTGAACAGGCTACTGACGCATGGCTCACTCCTATTCAGATGAAAAAAAATCGTCCTGCCACAATGCTCAGTGTGATTGCTCCAGCTCATCTGGAATTCAAATTAACAGAATTATTAATGAAAGAAACCACGACCCTGGGAATCCGGGTAAGACCAATATTTCGACATATTGCCGCTCGAGAGATAGTTCAAGTAAAGTCCAGCCTGGGCCGAGTTAGAGTAAAAATCAAAAAATTTAACAACCAGCTTTTGGACATTTCACCTGAGTATGATGACTGCAGGCTAATTGCCATTGAAAAAGAAATCCCGCTGCGAGAGGTATATCGAACCGTTATTGAAGAATCAAAGCAATCACTAAACTCAACTGACTCTAACGTGTTTCAGGATAACCATTAAGTTCGCGTAATCTATCACCCTCTTTATTGTTAGAATTACTTATATTTAATTGCTCTCTATGCCTATTTAATTATTCTGTTAATTTATGTAATGTATTTTTAGTCAAAATATTTGGGCAATAACGGAAATATCAGCGATGACCGTCAGTACAATTACACCAATTGAGATTTTACAAAACGTGATTGATGAATGCTGTGACCAGCATGATCAATGCCTCGGCTGTAAACACATTCGGTGTTGTATCGGATTATGGGATAAACTTTCCGAACAAATTACAAACCGGGCACTCTCGTTGGAACAAATGCAAACTTTTTTAGACGATTTTAAGCGGCTATGGCGAGATGACGACACAGATATCCTGTACTCTTTTTTAGAATGGCATTAAAAATCCGCTGACTTAACGCCAATCCAGAGGGATTATTTTTAGCTTATCGCCTCTTTCCACCCTTCTTACTTCTTCAGAAATAACCGCGATCCCCTCCGCCAGAGGAATGGAATTCAAGATCCCTTTCACCTTTAAACTGGTTGGACTCGCATAAAAACAGCCATTACGTTTTTCCAGGGAAACCCAAACAAAACGGCGATTAGAGCGCCTGTTCTCAATCGGTTCTTCAGCGATTGCCTCAAACACGCTGGGGTTGAGCTGAGTCTTGCCCATCATCTTTAGAATTGCCGGGCGAACCAGTACTTCGAAACTAATCATGTTTGCCGGCGGTCCCCCGGGTAAGGCAAAATGCGGTTTATTTTGAATCATACCAAAAGCAACGGATTTGCCCGGAGTCATATCTATCTGCCAGAATATCACTTTACCAATTTCAGCCAGAGCGTCTTTTACCAGATCATAATCGCCCATAGAGATGCCGCCGGTAGTAATCACGATATCCGCTTTGACACCCTGGCAAAGCCTGGTAATTATTGATAATTTATTATCTCTGGCAATCCCCAGTATTCGGGGTATACCGCCGCTGCGAACTACTTGCGAAGCCAGACCGTAACTATTACCGTTAAAGATACGGGAACTTCGTAAAAAAGATCCCAGATGTGTTAGTTCTTCACCGGTAGCAATGATGGCTACTACAGGTCTCCTGAAAACTTTTACTTTTTTATATCCCAGCGCGGCTAAAACTCCATTTTCTCCTGGTCCAATACTGGTACCCCTGGATACAAGAGTAGTGCCGCGAGGAATATCTTCTCCCGCCACCTTCACGTTGACTCCTGTTTTTTCTTCGCGTCTGATAGCTATTTCTAACGTTTTACTATGATCTTGGCGTCTTTCATATTCATCTGTGTCTTCGAAGCGGACTACGCAATCCGCGCCAGGCGGCAGCGGAGCGCCAGTCATAATCCTCATCGCCGTGCCTGGTGTGATTCTGATTTTAGAATTTTGTCCGGCTTTAACTATACCGATCACACGCAGAACTCGCGGATTTTTCGGACTCGCTTCAGAAATATCCACTGAACGAACAGCAAAACCATCTTTAGTTGAACTATCGAATCCGGGTACATCCATATCAGCTTGAACGTCCTCCGCCGCTACCTGTCCCACCGTCTTTATAAGTGGTTTTTCCTCTACCTCAAGGATATTTATATGATCGAGTATTGTTTCCAGAGCTTGATTAACATTTAACATTTAATCCCACTCTTTGGTATGATTTATCCTTAGTTTATTGAGACCCATTGTGGGCGAAATAAAAATCAGCAAGGATATGATAGGAAACAGACATCGCAGTTAAGACGAAGTCGGCGAGGATACGAGCGGCTCCTTGACCCCGAACTCTGGAAAAGCAGCCTTAATTCTACGAACTATTCCATTGGAATCAAGATCAAATTTGCTCCTGAACAGTTCCGGACTACCATGTTCGATAAATCGGTCAGGTAAACCGATGCATTCAACTTTTGGTTGTCCCATCCCGGATCGGGCCAACAAATTCAAAACCGAACTCCCGAAACCTCCTGCAAGAGCATTTTCTTCAATGGTTACTAACCGATTGTTTTTTCCGGCAATTCCTAGAATCAACTCACTATCCAGAGGTTTCGCAAAACGGGCATTTACCACGGTGCATTCTACAGACTCAAGTTTCAATAGATCAGCAGCCTCAAGGGCTGGACGGACAGAGGAACCGATCGCGATTATTGCCAGGTCTGATCCTTCCCTGAGAATCTCACCTTTTCCAACCGGAATTAATTCCAGTTCCGGTTTGAGTTTTATCCCGTTACCCAGGCCCCTTGGATAGCGTACTGCCATAGGTCTACCGGTTTTTACCGCCGTAAACAATAAATGTTGTAACTCATCTTCATCTTTAGGTGCTGAGACAATTATCTCGGGGATGGTATTTAGATAGGATAAGTCGAAGGCTCCCTGATGGGTCGCTCCATCTTCACCTACGATTCCGGCACGATCAATAGCAAAAATAACCGGTAATTTTTGGAGACAGACATCATGGATAATTTGATCATATCCACGCTGTAAGAAAGTGGAATAAATCGCCACAACAGGGATAAATCCCTGAGTAGCCAGACCAGCGGCCAGTGTCACTGCATGCTGCTCGCAAATTCCCACATCTATAATCCGATCGGGAAATTCAGCAAAGGCATCCGAAAGCCCTGTACCATCCAGCATAGCCGCGCTGATGGCTACAATCTTTTCATTCTCACGCATCAACCGTTGAATGGTCTTTCCGAAAATCTGGCTGTATGAAGACCGTCCATCTTCTTTAACCTCGCCACAAGGAGAGATGCCGTGGAATTTAACAGCATTATCCTCCGCTGCAGCATAACCCTTGCCTTTAGTGGTTAAAATGTGGACGATAACGGGTTTGGACTCATAGTCTCGGGCTCGTATCAGGGCAGCTTCCATTTCCCGGATATTGTGTCCATCCAGAGGTCCCAGATAGATAAAACCCATCTCCTCCCAAAAAGCGTTGGGCAAGAGTACCCTTTCAAGACCACGTTTCGCCTGCTTACTCAGTTTTAAGGCAGAACCACCTAACGGCAATCGACTAACGGCTCTTTTAACTTTATTTTTTGCCACCTCATATCTTGAATCAATCCTGACCTGATTAAGAAGCCTTGAAATGGCGCCCAGAGTAGGTGAGATAGCCATACCGTTGTCATTCAAGATAACGATCATTCGAGTGCCTTTATGTCCGGCATGATTAATGGCTTCAAAAGCCATACCTGCGCCCAGCGAACCGTCACCGATGACAGCAATAACCTGGTAATGCTCTTTTTTCAGGTCCCTGGCAAGGGCCATGCCCAGAGCTGCAGAAACAGAGGTCCCTGCATGACCAGTAGTAAATGCATCAAACGGACTTTCGTCACGAGAAGGAAAACCTGAAAGCCCGCCATATTGGCGAATAGTGGAAAAACGGTCTTTACGCCCCGTTAGCAGTTTGTGGGAATAGCTTTGGTGCCCGACGTCCCAGATAACCTTGTCGTGAGGGCTACTGAAGATGCGGTGAATGGCGATGGTTAATTCAACGGCTCCGAGACTGGAAGCCAGATGTCCCCCGTTTTTTGAAATCGTTTTGACGATTTCAATCCGGAGTTCTTTCGAGAGTTGATCCAATTCCCCGTAACTTAAATTCTTTAAATCACCGGGAAATTGAATTTTATCCAGGATACCGGACACGTTACTCCTTTGTCATGCTGCCAAAACAGCTATATTTCAATTTTAATACAGAATATGGAAATAATCTAATGCTTCCGTTATTAATAGATACTTTATGTTATCTATTTAAAAAAAGCAACACGGCTAATTACCTCTCATTATTCTCAAGTTTGAGATTAAGTTTGAGATTAAGCTTGCGCGATCTATGCTCTTCTGATAAAATCAAATGCGGGATTGACAAGAGGGGGGCGTAGCTCAGGTGGTAGAGCAGGACACTTTTAATGTTCTGGTCCAGGGTTCGAGTCCCTGCGCCCTCACCAAAAACTGAATCAAAAAGCTCCTGAATGTGAATAATCTCAGGGGCTTTTTTTATTATTCTTATTTTTCCTAAAGTTCAAATCAAGTAAGGCTCCTTTCAAGACTGCAATAACCGGTGATCTTTATTTGTCTTCATCAACAGGATGCTACAAATAATCAACGCTAGAGCAACCACTATTTCTAATGAAAGCTATGAAACTGAAAATAATGCTTCATGAAGATGTATCCCAGCGTCTTATTTCTTCAATTACAGATAATGCGGTTGGTATTTGAAACGAGTTATGCTTCCAAAGTTTTAAATAGCCCGACCGCAAATGTAGTTTTCTTCCTATTCTGGAATATTATAAGGGTTTCAGCGACTTCCAAACGACTAATCTAACGAAGCATAAAAATAGAACTAAACAAATTAGGAAGCCGTGAACTCTCACCTGTATATTGGTCACTTGGGTGTTAGGGAGCGAATAGTGAAACCGACCGAGTCTCATTTACGTTTCTTTATTATTCTAAGGAACGAAATAAGACGATTGAGGTCGGTTTTATTTTTGGTTCATTGCACAAGGCGTGAAGGAGACCTGGATGTTGAAAAATAATTACAGATTGAGGGTTTTTGGACCACTGCTAATTATATTTCTTACTTGCTCACTGGTATTGGGGCCGGTGGTTACTATATCCGCCTTTGTAACCTCCACTCCCGCACTTACCCCACTGCCAAGCTCTGAATCAGAACCGGCGCCCGCGTCCATGATACCAACCACGTTCACGTCGCCCAATCCTTCTTTGACTCAGGAGCCTGAATGTCTGACCATAGATTTCTCAGGCAATATTACAAAAGGGGTTATTGATGATAAAGGCGCTCTTATCAGTGATCTGATTGCCAGTGACGTTGGTGGCTCTAACACGATTGAAGTCCCGTCCGGGACCATTGCCACAGATAGCAGCGGTAAATTTGTAAAATATATCAAGATTTCTGAAACCCAGGTACCACCTCTTCCGGATAATAAAGTGGCTTTAAGTAAAGCTTACGAGTTTCAACCGTCTCCAGTTGGGTTCTCTAAATCAATCATCATCACCATAGGTTATGAACCAGTCAGTATGCCCCAAAAGACACAATCAATTCGTCTGGCTTTCTATGATGCTCGAACAGAATCCTGGCAGGATCTGCCAGAACCTGGGGGTCATGTTGCTGAAGCGGGTGAATCCTCGGGAGAAGTAAACCATTTTACCATATTCGCTGCTATTGCTAATCGCTCTCCAGCTAATTTCTCTTTAACTCAGGTCAAAATTAACCGGTCACTGGAAAGATTTACGGATATCTTCACCTTCTTCTTAACCATTGGACGTAATGCCACTGTAACTGGAATGGTCACCAACGAAGGCGGATGCTGCGGTATTTATGATGGAACTCTCCTGCTGGACGGAAACCCTGTTGAAACTAAAAATATCAACCTTGAAGCCGGAGAAAACCGGCCGCTGGCATTTACATTATGCAACCTGTCACCCGGAATGCATAGAGTTCAGATCGGCAGCTTTATTTATAATCTACCGGGGTCAGAGTCATGGATTAATTGGTGGTTGATCAGCGGTATTCTGATTGCCATCACGATACTGGTGTGGCTGATTAGCCGAAAATTCAGGAAATCGTCCAGATATGACCGGGGAACAACCAAAGTTAAAGGATAATTCGAACTGGAATAAAAGAAGTCTTGATTGGAATATTTAAGATCGAGAATTCAATAACGAAAAAGATTTTAAGGCGTCGATCCTTCCAATCAGGCTACTGACGGTTTTATCTACGCCGTTTTCGATTGCTGAACTAATTTCATCGTTGATCTTGCCGTCACCGTTAGAATCGTGAGCAAAGTTAAATAAAACGGCAGCCATACCACTGACGTGGGCTGTCGCAAAAGAAGTACCTGTTTTATATCCATAGCTGTTGTCAGGGAGTGTGGAATAAACGGAAATACCCGGAGCGGCGATATCTACCCAGTTTTCGTAGCCGCTTAGCTGGCCTAATTGATCTTTCATATCAGAAGCCACCACAGAGATACAATGACGGTAAAACGCCGGATACACCGGTTCGCTGGTGGTATTACTGGTTGCCGCCACGATAATGGCCCCTTTTCGCCAGGCATAATCAACTGCATTTTCCAGTTCTGAAGAACCTGTTTTCATTTCAATGCTTATATTTATCACCTTCGCTCCGTGATCTGTTGCCCAAATAATTCCACGGGCTATAGTAGACTTCCAACATTGACCGTTATCATCCGCAACTTTGACATCCATGATCCTGCATTCAGGAGCAACTCCTGCGATACCGATTCCATTATTCGTATTAGCGCCGATAATTCCAGCCACAAACGTGCCATGACCATATAGATCGCTACTCGAAATACTATCGCTCAGATTGATTTCGATGACCACTTTTTCTGAAAGGTCTTCATGATTACAGTCGATTCCGGTATCCAGCACCGCCACGAGGACAGGCGCATATTCTGGTATTCCAATCGTTTCTATTTCTGAAAAATGAATTTGTTTCAACGGCCATTGTTGATTATAGAATGGATCGTTGACTACGGGTTTGCTTGAATAATTAGCGTTGATTATCTCGCTTAATTTGTATTCTGCCCGATAGGATTGAGCTAATTCTTTATAGTCCGAACCGGTTACATAATGACTTTTCCCGATTACAGAGGCCCCTGTATCAATCGTTCTCAAACTGGTCTGAGCTAAAATATCCTTCTGAAATATCCCCATAGAAATGGAGAATATGATCAAGAAGATCAATATAGGTAATGTAAACCTCAGTTTAATCATATTGCTTCAAGTTAACTCTTTATTAGCGGGTGATTGAATAGCTGAACAGTCCTGTTCTATTTAGCCATTTGGTAATGGGGTCTTCCCTTTTTTCACAGGATAGCTTAGTATTAATGATGATTTTCCACCAAATAAATACTAAATTTTCACCAAATAGGCACTTTGGGAACCGTTACTAGGACTTTAGTCTGATATATTAGTGTGGTACAGGAAAAGGGATGACGATGGACACACAATTATTAGAAAATAAAAACAATAATGCTAACGGAATATTAGAGCAGGGACTCTCTGCCCGGCTCCAAAACGGCGATTCCGAAGTTATTTCCGATATTTTTAAATTGTATTCGGATCGCATCTATTCTCACGTTTTTTATAGTGTTGATTGCAACCAGACTATCGCCGAAGATATCACCCAGGAAATCTTTTTCCATGCTTTTAAATCAGCCCGAAGCTATAAAGGTAATAGCAGTATTTTCACCTGGCTATCTGCTATCGCTCATCATAAGATAGCTGATTATTTCCGCCATTTAGAAAGAGATCGTAAGTATGGCTGCCACTCTATTGACGATCAATCTTCGGATCTTATCTTTCTCGAAGATAAACGCCATTCGGGTAAAGAAATGGCAGAGAAAACAGAAACCAGAATTACAGTGCAGCAAGCGCTGGCAAATATACCCTCGGATTACCGGCAGGTAATACTGTTAAAATATGTAGATGATCTGTCAGTCTCCGAGATCAGCCAAATCATGGATCGTTCGCCCAAGTCAATTGAGGGCTTACTGAGTCGTGCACGAAAAGCCCTGAAAGACAACCTTCAACTTGAAGATGAATTAGGTCTTTCCAGAGTAACCTCATTCACCCATGCAGAAGAGCGGGTATAAGTCAACCAATCGGTGAGGGTTTCTGACTTCCTCAAACGACTATATTTAGGTAACCACAAATATTGGGCGTATTTTTTGAAACTGGGCATATGAATCTATACATTTGCCAGGACAATGCAAGTCTCTAGTAAGGAGACCCGGTGAACCACATTAAGATCAGGCCGGTCGATTTCGAGAATGAAGACGAACTTAAGAAAGGCTTAAAAAAAGCCTGCCCTCCTGTTAAACCCTCCGTTTTATTCAAAAGGCATCTGGCCTACGAGTTATCTTTAAAATCAAGGGAGAAAACCAGGGATATTCCGATCTGGAGTAGACCGGTTCTATGGGTCAGCCTCGGATTAACCTGTTCTATAAGTTTGATAATCTGCGGAATTGCTGCCGTTCCTCAAGGGAATTCCATAGTATACTCCGGCGCCGCGATTTCCGAAGAATCATCCTCCTTTAATTACCAACCGGATTTTTCTGACTACAGTCAAAGATATTTTTTTGGCTAAATTTCATTTAATATTTCTGGTCTCTTTACCGTCATCCTCCCAGAACAAGAATTTTGTGTCATGTTTTATGTTGAACTTACTTAAAAAATTCTCAATTAAAATAATAAAAATATGAGGGATTCTAATATTAAACCACGACTATTAAGTAAGAAGGAGAAAAAATAAAATAATATTGTTGGGAAGCTGTGAACCATCATCCGTTACTTGGTCACTTGGGTGATGGGGAGCTAGTAGTGAAACCGGCCTATGCTCAGATTAAGAGCACCAGGGCCGGTTTTTTTTATATAAAAAACAAAGCTGAAATGAATAGAATCGGGAGATAAAAGGTATGAAAAAATATATTAAAAGTTTTTCTCTCAAACAAAAGGGTTTCACCATTATAGAACTTCTAGTAGTGATCGGAATTATGGGCGTTCTGGCGGCTGTCGTCGTTCCAAACGTGAGTAAACATATGTCTCTGGGAAACGTAGCTGCCGATCAAACAGAAGAGAAAATAGTCCAGAATGCAGTCTATTCAGCCATGGCTTATGCCAGAATCGAAAACATCTCAGGGTCCGGTTTTATCTTAAGCAGTACCCAGGACCTGGACGTTCGAACTGGAGCCGAACCCTCCAGCCTGACCAAAACATGCGTGGGATACTATATCCCTGAAGGCATTTCAAAATTATCTCAATCTTTTGACATATCTCCAGACGGACAGGTGACAGTGCATACGAGTTCCTAATTTTTGCCCCGTGCGTGTTCTAAGACATAATTAATAATTCCCAGTAGCATTCTCTCCTTAAAGAAATGCAAGACCAGCCGCCAGGACGGATTAAGAGCGGCTGGTCTTGCATTTTTGTATGAGAATGAGTGATAATAAGGCTTACTATAGTTTTCCTGATATCCAGATCTAACTTGGAAAGGGGTTATCAAATGGTTGATATGAAAAAAGATGTTAACTCTAACCCTGGTGAACCTACGGAGGAAGAGTTCGTCATCAGAACATCCCGAAAAAAACTGGGAGAACTTTTAATTCTCAAGGAGCTAATTTCCCGCAGTGATCTGGATAAAGCTCTGGAAATTCAACAGCGTAACGGAGGTCGATTGGGAGATATCCTGGTTCGCGAAAGAATGGTTTCCGTAGAAGACTTGATGTTGGCGCTCGGCGTCCAATCTAATGTAACCTGGATAGATTTAAAAACAAAAAAAATTGATAGTTCAGTGTTATTATTTGTCCCTGAAGACCTGGCTCGTAAATCCATTGTCATTCCCGTTGAAATATTGGAAGATACTCTAATACTGGCTATGGCGTTCCCGGATGATGTGCGCACCATCCGTGACATCTCGATTCGTACCGGCAGAAAGGTGCAGCCGGTATTATCTTCGGCAGAGGATATTAATAACGCCATTGATCTTTATTACCATGCTGGCAAAGAACTGGAAGAAAGCGTAGGCCAGATGGCACCGGTTATGTCCACTAAAGAAGAGATTACATCCGAAGTAATTTCAGAGACCCCGATTGCTCAGGCTCTCGACCTTATTTTAAAGCAGGCTGTAAAGGACCGGGCTTCGGATATTCATATTGAACCTCAAAATAGCAGAGTACGTATCCGTTTTCGTATTGACGGTATTTTACACGATATTTACTCTCTGCCATTGTCCGTTCACAGCCCTTTGCTTTCTCGTATCAAGATTTTATCCGAAATGAATATTGCTGAACAGAGACGCTCGCAAGATGGTCAGATGTCCGTCCGGGTCGAAAACAAGAATATCGACATCAGGGTAGCGACAATGTTGACTTCACACGGTGAAAGAGTCGCATTACGCATTCTGGACAAGACCCTCAGTCCCCTTTCCCTTGAAGATGTCGGATTTCTTCCTGAACAGTTAGAAAGGTATAAAAAGGCTCTAAAAAGTCCTTTCGGTACTGTCCTGGTAGGCGGTCCAACCGGTTCCGGTAAGACTACCACATTATATGCTTCTCTAAATCAGTTCGACCGTAAGTCATTAAATATTATCACCATCGAAGATCCGGTCGAATATGAATTTGAAGACGTCAATCAGACCCAGATCAACAATAAAGCTGGAATAACCTTCGCCACCGGTCTGCGCACTATCTTACGCCATGATCCGGATGTCGTTCTGGTTGGTGAGATCCGGGATAAAGAAACTGCACAGATTGCCACTCAGGCTTCACTGACCGGACGACTTGTACTGGCTACGATCCATGCTAATGATGCCATCAGTATTCTTTTTCGTCTGGTAGATCTCGGAATAGAGCCGTATCTGATATCTCCAACTCTGGCGGCCGCCCTGGCGCAGAGGATGGTTAGGCGCGTCTGTCCCTATTGTAAGACCAGCGTAAAGCCATCGGCAGCAGAAGACGCCGTGTTTATAAAAGAACTGGGAGAGTCCCCTAAAATGGTTTCATTTGGAAAGGGTTGCAATATGTGCACCAATACCGGTTTCCGCGGCCGCGTCGCGTTACAGGAACTCATGGTTATGAGCGAAAATCTGAGACACGCGGTGTTGAATAACGCCAGTTCCGATGAAGTCAAAGCAATTGCCACAAAAGAAGGTATGCTAACCATGCAGAGGGACGGCATCCTGAAGGCTAAAATGGGGATTACCACAGTGAGTGAAGTAATGAGAACCGCATATTCGTTCTATTAGATAGATCTGCCATCGTAACTGCTTTCCTTTTAAGATTCATCAACTTGATGAAACCCCTTTTGTTGCTACTTTAATCATAGATACCTATGAACTAAAGTACTATTCTCCTGTATTGACTCATTGGTTAAAATAATGTGTCAATCCTGAACTTGGGGTTATTATTTTAGAAGGAAAAGAGTTATGCAATTTCGCTATGAAGCTTATAACAAAGACAAAAGATTGGTTAGAGGCAGTCTTGAAAGCAATTCAGAGCAAGCTGCTGAAGGAGTTTTATACCGAGCTGGTTTTGAGCGCATTACGCGTTTACAGTCTTCCGGTAAATCCATTGACTGGCGAAAACTTATATCGGGAGCTCCCAAGGTCAGCAAACAGGTACTGTTAGATTTTACCAATGAACTCGCGATTATGCTCGAGTCCGGCCTTAGTCTACAAGCAGCTCTAAAGCAAATGGAAAAACAAACTGCAGATCGAGGATTAAGATCTATTTTGCCCAAATTGACGGCAGACTTGAAAGCAGGGACTCTTTTTAATGCAGCTTTATCAGCTCATCCCCAGGTTTTTTCACAAACATATATAAGTATGATCGAAGCCAATGAAAAATCCGGTACCCTGGATACCGGTCTCCGTCAAATTGCTAAAGAATTGAAACAAGAGGTTGAAACCAAGGCTCAAGTCCAAAGCGCTCTGGTCCAGCCTATGATTATCGTTGGAGTCGCTCTCGTCGTTATTCTCGTTATTGTACTTTACGTTTTACCCAAACTGGTAGAAGTCTTTAAACAATTCGGAGCTAACTTGCCTCTTACGACGCGAATTCTCATCGGGGTCTCCAACTTTTTTGGCGATTATAAATTTTACCTTCTTTTTGCCGCTCTGGCTATTGTTTTAGGCTTTTTCGCCTTTACCAGGCGGCCTTCAGGGAAAAAATATATCGATAGGATCATGCTCAAGGTACCGTTAGTGGGTGAAGTCATTCTCTTTCATAATACGGCTCGATTTAGCCGGACTTTATCCAATTTGCTAAAAGCTGGAATTTTGCTGCCAGATGCCATGAATATCATCGTTCGAGGAATGAACAATAGTCAGGTGCGTGAAGCCCTCAGCGATGTACGTATCAAGCTGATACAGGGACAATCTTTGTCTGCGGTACTCGAACGAAACAATCTGTTCCCTAAATTCCTGGTAGAAATGGTAGTAGTAGGAGAGAGTTCCGGACAACTCGAAACATCTCTAAGTGCGGTGGCGGACTTTTTTGATACCAAAGTTTCCAAACGCATTGCTCGTCTGGTCGGTTTATTGGAGCCGGCTTTAATTCTTGTTCTTGGTCTGGGTGTGGGATTCGTCGCCATTTCAATGATAAGTACCATTTACGGTCTATTAGGTAGCGTTAAATAAGATATTAAAACTTTACTCTCGGGAGGAGTAAATAAATGAAGATAATTTTGACTGTTATCATAATCGGGGCCCTGGCAGTAGGTGGATTTTTTCTGAGAGACTATTTCAGTCAATCAGCGGAAGCTCATTCACTCCAGGAACAGATTGCCAATGACAATCGGACTCTCAAAGTAGTAACAACTGCCACCAGTCCGCTGGCAGGAGAGATTAATAGTCTCAAGATACAGCAAGAGCAGTTACGCAGCGCGATCGCAACTGAAAGCGTTGTTATTCCAGAAAGAATGAATACCAATGATATTGTACGCAGTATCCTGAATGCGGGAGATACCTACGGTCTGAAGGTAATTCCTTTGAGCACCACGGACTGGACCGAAGCCAAGATTGATCAAAAAGGTTACTGGGTCTTCAAAACGAATCTGGAGTTGAATGGAACTCAAAACGGAGTAGTTGGCTTCTTGAAATTCATCCAGAATTCACTTTACCCAACTCTTATAATTGAAAATCTGGACTTGACTCAAACTCTGCCTTCTCCAACACCAACTCCTACTGAAACGACAACACCTGTACCGACACCTACACCGACGCCGACAAATGCACCTGCTCCGACGCCGGAGGAGGGACCTATTAAGGCCAGCCTGGAATTTTCTGTATACGCCAGATAAAAAAGTGACTAAAAGCGAGGATCCTATAATGAATAAAGATTCAAAATCAACTTCCGGTGGATTCAGTGAACAAATTCTGGGTGTGTTTTCTTCCGACTATGTTACTCTGGATATCACCAGCTCAGATGTTAGGGTTATGTCTGTCCGCAATAAACAGATAAGAAAATGGTACTCGGAACCTCTAAGCGAGGGTGTTGTAAGAGACGGCATCATCATCGAGCCCCAGACATTAAGTCTGGTATTAAATGAGATGTTCAAATCTCTAAAACTGCGTAAAAACAGAGTCATCTGCACCGTTAACGGACTGCCCTTTATCTACCGGTCTATCGGCATGCCAGACACCGAAAAACCGATTGATAAAGAGTCACTGGAACGGGCTGCCAGAAAAGAAATGTCTTTAACAGAACCGGAGATGCACCTTTTCTGGCAAGCGACGGATACTAATCAGGAAAAAAAGGAAAAAAACTATTTTATTACGGGTATTCCGAGAAATGCCATAAAACCATTGATGGAGACCTTAAGAAACTCTCATATCAAACCTTATTTAATGGATATTAAACCGCTGGCACTGGCCCGCCTGGCTTCCATGAGAGAAGCCATATTGATAAGTATGGAAAAACGCTATATAGATGTGGTCGTTATCTCCGGAGGACTTGTTAGAGTTATGCATAGCTTTGACTCCAAAAGTAAACCTGAAGATATAAACCCATTAATCACAGAAATAACTAACGGCTTGAATAAAGCAGAAAATTCTTATAATCGTGATTTTCCCCAAAACCCGATTCCCGTCGAAACGCCTATCGTTCTTTCAGGAGAATTAGCCACGGGGAATGACATTCCAAGACTTCTACAGCAGATCTCCGGACATCCTGTAAGTCTGATTACATCCCCATTGAGAACGCCACCCGAATTCCCTATCTGCCAATACGCCGGAAATATAGGCTTATATTTAAAGAAATCACCCCACCCATCCGAGCCTTCTGGAGCGGTCCGCTATCAGGACATCAACATGGATTTACTCGCAGGAATACGGCCGCCATCCGCTTTTCAGCTCAAACAAAGTGATGCTGTTATCGGATTAGTGATCATTGTATTAGCCGGTCTGGCGTTTTACGCTTATACCCTGGATACCGGATCCAAAAACGAGGTCAATTCTCTTAAAGCTCAAAGCGCATCCGTCAGCATGCAGCTGACCAAAGCTCAAAAAGCCAATAAAGATGCGCTGGCACAGCAAAAAACAGAAAAAGAGAATCTCGCCGCAGTTCAATCAAAGCTAACCGCGCTTAAAGATACCAATTCATATATCGGAAGCCTTAAAAAGGATTATGCCGGCCGTATCGAATTCATCGCCGGGGCATTACCGTCTTTGAGTCAATATCAAGCGATGCATTTAGATAAGGCATCCATGACGGTCTCCGGTTCAGCTTCAGTCGCTGCTTCGGTCCTGAATTTTACCGGTAATATGGAAGCGAGTAATAAAATCACTTCAGCCAGGATTAATGCTATTGGCCCTGGCCAGGACAATGTTGGTATCGTGTTTGAAGTAGATATCAAGGAATAGGATCTCAAATACCAAATTTTGATGCAATCAGGAAAGGAAGAATATGGCTACAACAACTATCGATGAAATATTAAGTAAGGCATCAGAAAAGCAAGCTTCCGATGTGCATATTAAAGCGGGAGTGCCACCGATATTTCGCATACACCGCGAACTTATGTCCATAAGTGAATTGCCCGCCTTTAGTGCTGAAGACACAAAAAAGTTTCTGGAAGATATTACATCTCCTGAACAGCGAGACACTTTTTACAAATGTCAGGATCTCGATTTCGCCTATGATGCTAAAGGTATCGCCCGTTTTCGTGTCAACGCCTATTTTCAAACCGGATCAATTGCCATGGTCTTCCGCTTGATTCGAACCACAATTCCCACGATGGATGAACTCGGGTTGCCTGCGGTCTGCCGTGACCTGGTGATGAAAAAAGATGGAATGATCGTCCTCACCGGACCTACGGGTTGTGGAAAATCCACAACCATGGCGGCCATGTTGAACTATCTTAATACGCAACAAAAAAGAAATATTATTACTATTGAAGACCCCATTGAATATCTGTTCAAGGACGATAAGTCTACTTTCTCTCAAAGAGAGGTAAATGTAGATACACAGTCATTTGCTTTCGGTTTGAAACATGTTTTACGCCAGGACCCGGATGTCATATTAATCGGAGAGATGCGGGATCTTGAAACCATGGCAATTGCGATCACAGCCGCAGAGACTGGACATCTGGTTATGACCACCCTTCATACACCCAGCGCATATGAGGCTATCGATCGTTTTATAGATGCATTTCCCTCCAACCAGCATTCTCAAATCCGCTTACAGCTTTCTACCGTCCTGACAGGGATTTTATATCAGGATCTGGTTCCAGCGACGAATGGAAAAGGCGTTGTTCCCGCTGTCGAGGTCCTGATCGCAACGCCAGCTATTCGAAATCTGATCAGGGAAGGTAAGACTTTTCAGATGTCTACGTTCATATATAGTGGACAGAATGTTGGAATGCAAACCCTGGACCAATCTCTCATCGATTTACATCGCAGGGGATTGATCTCATATGAAGACGCCATAAGTCATGCGCAAAACCCGGATGGACTAAAACAGGACTAACTATTGTGGAGAAAAGTCGCGGATATCGCGAACGGATTTACATGAGAACAAACATTTGTAGATTTAGCAAATTATGAAAGCGTCTGGAGGCTTCGTAGTGAGGAGGCGAAAGTAATGTGGACAAAATTTAACGATGAGTCCGGAGGAATAAGCCCCTGGATTTTGGTAAGTATTGCTGTCCTGGTAATCGGAGGATTGACTTTTTTAGGCTTTAGCATTGGTAAAAGTGGGAGCACCTATGGAAACAGCGGCTATATTGACTCTCAAAATGCCCAGATTAAAGATCAACAAAATCAGCTGCGTCTGGCTGATTCTCAGATAAAATCGCTGGAAGACAGATTATCTAAATCCGATACTGAAAAAGTAGCCCTTCAGGAAGAAGCATTAACAGCCAATATTAAAGTTGCAGGAATGAACGACCAGATTTCTTCTCTCCGTAATCAAATCACCGCTTTAGATAATCAAATTGCAAATTTACAAACAAAGACAGATATGGTACCCAGTTTAGAAAAGCAGGTTACTGATCTAACGAATCAGCTTGATCAAGCTAAAAAACAAATCAGTACTTATCAGGGAAGCACCGGCCTCACTAAATCAACTACCGAAATGTTCGCGGAGACCATAGACGTTCCGGCAGGAGTGGTAAAAGTAATTCATGAAATGACCATTAATTCCGCAGGTTACTTGCAAATTTCCGCCGCTCCGTCTACGATCAATTCATTTTTCAAAGTAAAAGACACTTTTACCGGATACCCGTATAATGATAATCTCTACATGCTGGATGCCGGAGGATCCTTAATTATTCCTGTTTTACCTGGAGATATCACTATTTATTACGGTAATGCAGTCCCAAATACGGGCGTATCTGCTGTCATCACTATTAAATATTATTATTAATTTCACATGCATAGAAGGTAATAAAAAGGAGGCTAACTAGCCTCCTTTTTATTACCTTCGTACCTTTAGATTTTAAGGAGTAACGATAAAAGCACCGGTCATAATCTGAGGATGAATATCGCAATCAAAAAAGTAAGTATTACCGGCAGCCGGAGCAGTAAAAGAATAAGTAGTGGTAGCCGGACCTGTAATAACGTTGCCAACAAAAACAGGTTTTGTCTGGCCGCCGGATAAATTTTGATAAACGGAAAAGTTATGAGGAATACCGCTGTCTTTGTTATTGAAGTTAACTATTACGCTGGCTCCAGCGGGAACAGTGATGGTATTTTTATCGAAAGTTATGTTCTGAGCCGTCAAATTAATTGTCACCGTCTGCCCGTTTGAAGTTGGTGAAGGAATGGCAGTCGATGTTGGCGACGGCGTTGAAGACGGAGTCGAACCAGCGACATTTATCATGACAGTGGCTACTACCGGCAGTTCCAAGGGTGTGTGGTCATTATTGATCAGTTCCACGGAAAGGGTATGCATACCAGGAGAAACATTTTTCCAGGTGTAAGAATCCGAAGCGGTCGCGGCATAGGTTCCTGGAGTGGTAACCGCCGGCTTACCGGGAGCGGTTGGAGCGGTTACATCCAGAAAGTAATGTAAATGCCCTTCTCGCGGAGTATTGGGTTGACCCAGCTTGTCTACCAGATTAAAGTTTGCTACCTGTGCCGTTACGGTGATATCACCGGCCGAAAGGATGGCACCATCTCTGGGTGAAAGAATTACCATTCCGGGGGGGCCAATTTCCGGTATCACCAGCAAAGTAACACTCTGGACCACAGGCGGCACAAGAGGTGTATGGTCATTATTAACCAGTTCAACGGAGAAAGTGTGACTGCCGCCACCCACGTTCGACCAGGTATAAGATGTTGAAACCGTAGCAGCATAGGTACCGGCGGCCGTTACGGCCGGTTGGCCTGCCGTAGTAGGAGCGTTAACATCCATGAAATAATGAATATGCCCTTCTCCTAGTAAATTCGGTTGGCCCAACCTGTCAGCCAGTTTAAAATTGCTTACCTGCACCGTAACCTTAACGTTCCCAATCCCAAACTGGTTGCCGGAACCGGGAGCCGTAATCTGAATGGTAGGAGAAATCCCCGCAGGAGAAGCAGTGGGTGTAGCCGTTGGTGATGGTGAAGAAGTCGTAGGTGCCGGAGTGGTAATGGTTGGAGATGAAGAGGTCGTAGGTGGCGCCGTGGTTGTTGAAGGAGTCGAAGAACACGCCGCCAGTAACGTAATTAACAGTGCTAAAGTAATCAATACTAACCACTTTGAAGAGAAGATTATTTTATTCATTTTTATACTCCTTTTGTTAAAATTAGCGAGTGAGTATATCTACGGTAAAATAAAAGTAAAATCTGCCTGAAATATTTCCGTAGGTTGTACCCCCTAATAAAAATTATGCAATAAGTTTCTTCCGGAAATATCGGATTTTGTACGCGGTATAGATTAAAAAGCTACGTAATTATGACCTAAGGGAAGCACTAACAAGTTAATGTTTTTATAAAAGAGTTAGGTCTTTCAGCAACGGGAATTGCATTCGGCAGAAAAAACGCGGATAACATAAATTACACACGGATTTTTCGATATGGATCCGTGTGTAATTTATGTTTTATTACTTATGTCAATCCAGGGTAGGTAAGTTGGCACTATAGGCATGTAATTTTTCCAGCCTGGCGAGGGTATCCCGGTTAATTTCTTCCTTCTTCTTAAATAGTTCTTCTGCTTTTAATAATAATAATTCCAGTCCCGGGACAGAGATCAATCCGGAAGCTACCAGGCTGACTGCTACTTCATTTGTCCTGCGGGGATAATCTCCGATGCGAATCACACTGGAAGGAGATTTAGCCTGTAGAAAATTGGATATAGCTTCCATTGAGCTTACCGTTATGGCATCCCTGGGAGCACTCACCAGCACCAGTATTCTTCTCGCATCTTCCAATCGGATCCCCAGACTTGAATTTGCCTCTGCTAGACCGAGGGCGCCATATACCGAATTCTGTTCCTGGCTGTTTTCTTGATATCCTTCCTTAAACACTCTGAAAGCGGGGAGATTCACCTCTCCTTTACCGATATTGGTAAAGCCATCCAGAGATTGTCTTATATCTCCGGCATCTATTACCTTGGTTCCGATATACTTTCCACTTCGCTCTTCTCCGGCACAGGAGAGATCATAAAAACTTTCGGCAATCTGTCTGTTCATTTCGGCAAATGTTTTCGTGAGGTTGCTGCTGGAGGTTCTGAATCGTTCATTATCAACCAGGAATATGGCGTCCGCGTATTTTCTAACCGTGTTTATACATGTTGCACTATTCATCACTGCGTAAGAGGTATCCCCCTTCATTTCAAAAGCGAACGGTAAGGCGATGATAGCATAAACCGGCATACTGACTCGTTCTTTCAAAGTTTTGATAGTCCACCCGATCATTCCTGAGCCGGTCCCCCCACCACCGCTAGCGATTACCATAATGGCGTCACTTTCGTGGAATTTAGACGAACGCAGAATCGTATCTGTTACGGCAAGATTGCTAGAACGAAGAAGTTCAGCAGCAACGGTATTCATTTTTCCTACGCCGTGTCCGAATGAGGACATACTGCCAATCAGGATCCGGTGACCCTTGTCCCTAGGAATATGCTTGAACCCGGCCAGGTCGGCCTGATCGGTATTAATCGCAAAGGCATCATTTAAGATTTCCAACCTCCGGCCAAAAAGTGAACTGGCGTAATCGTTAACCGCGTAAAACGCATCGGCGATATTGCATCCCGCTTGTCCCAAACCAATTACCGATAATTTCATGGCATTCGTACTCCGAATTTACTTTTCGATTTGGGCAGGGGAGACCATGACGTCTCCCCTGCCCATCGTCCTATTTTCAGAAAGCTTGAAGCTATGACCTTCTGCTTCTGACAACGAGGACGATAATCACGATGATTACCAATGCACCCACGATTATTCCGAAAATCATACCCCAATTGGTCGAAGACGGAGCCGGCTGAGGTGTGGTCGGGCTGGGTGACGCCGGCGTAGTCGTGGTTGGAGCCGCCGCCGTAGGCGGTACGGTTGTCGGCGCAGTTTGCGTAGGTGTTGGCGTCAAAGTAGGTGTTGCCGTAGGTGCAGGAGTAGTCGGCGGAGCAATTGTAGGTGTAGGTGTAGGCGTTGGCGTTGCTGGCGGAACAGGTATATCAACCAATATAGCAAAGCTGCTAAAATGGCTGATCCCGGCGCTGACATTATGTGCAACATTGTTTACTGTACTCGCCATCATCTGCCAGGCCGTACCGTCCCAGGATGCTATTTGCATTCCGGCTTCAGCAACCCCTTTGGGTAAGGACACCAGGTCATAATTCATGGTCAAAGTAATCGCCGGGCTGAATTTAGCCCCGTTAGGACCGAACGTTTGTACTGCGCTGACAATCAATTTGCCATCCGGCGCCGGCGGAGGAGCGGTCATACGGGCATTGGTCAATTGAGTGAGCGTTGATCCGCTGGAAGTCTGCAACAACGTCCCGACCGGAATCATCAATCTACAATCTTTGGCAGTGCTATCGAGTTGCGCCACACTTTGCGTACGTCCGAATCCGTCCAGACGAAGTGTCTGGGTTGTTGATAATCCGCTCAGAGTTACGCTGTAGTCGACAGGGGCAGGGGCGCTACCACTGCTGCCGCCGCTAACAGGTCGGGCAGGCGTTGTTGCAGTAGCCGGTCCGGCGGGCAGCGCCGAATCCCCCATGCCGTTCACCGCGAATACTTGATATCTATAGGTAGTACTGGCAGAAGCGGAACTGTCGGAATACGAAGTAGCATTAATACCCGTTACAGTTAAAGGAGTAAAAGCTCCGCTGGCTATAGATCGCTCTATCCGAAAACCGGTTTCGTTGTTTGAATGATCTGCCCAGGCAAGATTGACCTGATTGTAAGCTACAGCAGCGGCCGTCAGAGCAGCCGGATCGACGGGTATGTTATTGAGAATCTCCGGAGACGTCACCGGCGCCGAATTCGGTACCCCACCGCCCAGCGCCATTACCTGGTAGGAATAGCTAACGTTTTGGATTACACTGGTATCTACGAATGATGTTACATTCGGAGCTGTCGGATTTCCGGGGAGGTTAACCTGGGCAAATCCCCCAGGTGGTTCGGCGCGCAGGATTTGGAATCCAGTTTCATTAGTGGAATTATCCGTCCAACTCACCGTAATGCTGCCCGTCACGGCCACCGAAATGTTAGTAGGAGCCGCCGGAGAGGTTAACATCGTCGCAACCGTAGCCGATGAGTTTCCGGAAGGACTGACTACTGTGACGCGATATTGATACACCGTGGTTGTGGCGGCAGTGACCGTGTTATCCGTAAAGGAAGTTGTATTTGCCACGAGCGGAGTGGGCGTAAGATCGGTTACCGTAGCGTATTTATCCGTTGAACGTTCCACTCTATATTCAGTCTCATTCGTGGCATTATCCGTCCAGGTTAGCTCAACCTGAGTACCACTAATTATAGCCGCGTTAAGGTTAGTTGGAGGGGGCGCCGTAGCCAGCACCGCGATAGACTGTTCGGTAGAAAATGCGCCCGTTCCTAAAATGTTGACTCCGGCTACGCGGTACCGGTAGGTATTACCCGCAGTTACGGTGCTGTCAACGTAAGGAGACGCGTTATCGGTGGCTAACTGGCTAAAACCACCGTTACCCGTAGCTCGTTGAATGACAAAACTGGTGGCGATATCACCGGTTGCTGAAGGAGTCCAGCTTAAGGTCACCGCCGCCGAACCACTCTGGACAGGAGCCGCCAGGGTCGGAGCGGCTGGTGCTGCAGTCGGCATCAAGGCCAGGCTCGTCGCATAGCCAGTTGTGCTGGATTGCTTGGTTGCATCGGTAGCCCGCACGTAGAGAGTACCGTTCTGATTGGCGGGTACGGCTGCACCTCTCAGGTCCAATTTTCCGCTCCAGGTGTTTCCTGTATTGTGAGTGAGAGGAGCCCAGTTGGCGTCATCAGGGAGCGTTTCTCCAACATGGTCGAATTCTACGGTAACCGGCATCCCGACGCTAAACGAAGTGAAAGGCAGGGGGTCAATTCGGGCTTTGCCCTCCGGGTCATCCACCACAAAAGTCACCGGGTCTCCGGAAGGACCGGCCACTGTCCAGGTATTGGGCCCCATACTGGTGATATTGCCGTTAAACATGAGGTGTACTTCAACGGCGGTACCTTTATAAGGCTGAATCAGAGGGCCCGGCAGTATCATGTAGGTAGACTCTATCACAAGTGGGCCGGGAGTCATGGTACGCACGCAATAGAAAAGGTCCTCATCCCCCACCGTAGCGGGTGAGATAATTGAGGCATTAGACTGATAGCAGCGCACTTGCTCGGACCCGATGGTCCAGGCCCCGAGAATGTTATCGTAGGCGCTCACCACGCCGTCGACGATGATGTATACCCAGGTGCCATCGGGAACATTGAATTGATTCGTTCCTCCCACCTTGTAAGCCACAGGAGTAGTGTCAAAAACGGGGTCGAGCACGGTAGTGTTCAGAATAGCCGGTATATTCGGGTTAAATATCTGACGGGCCAGATTAGCCACGACCGGCTTCGTACCGAACCGTACCGTGACGTTCGTTCCTATACGGACATTAGCGTCAATGTAGGCCGGGAAGTAGGTAGCATCGACACGGAATTTCCCGCTGCCGACCGTCCAGACTTCACCGCTGACAAGATATCCCGGCGCAGTTTTAGGAGCATCCATTGCAGTTACGGCTCCATTATACAGGAAACTCAACGTCAAGGCCGGCGCTCCCGCGGGCTGGGCAGGTGCAATGAAGCTGATGGTCTTAGCGACCAGGGGACCGGCGGCTACCGTTCGATAGGCGGTGATTTTAACGGCATCGCCGACAACGGGGTGCCGAGAGCCGACGAATTTGGTACTTCCCGCACCTGCCACACTTTCGTAAACCACGAAGGGCGGGACAGCGTTAGCCGCAGGCGGTGTTCCAATATTCGTACCGACAGGAGCTCCGATTGTCCAGATGCCATTGGTCGTATTGGCGGCCGATACCGTACCTCTTATTTCAAACTCAGCGATACAGCCAGCCGGTAAATTGGCCGGCAAGGCAGTGGTATTATTCGCCGGACTGGGGGAACGCGGACCTAGCGTCAATAACGCACTGAGGTCCATTGGCGTGGCATAAATGTCCCTGGCATCAAAAACTCCAGGCGCATTATCGGCCACAAACTGGTATTCTACCGAGGAAACGGTAGTGCCCGAAACTGAGGCATTAACCGAAATCGGGTTCAAGGCGCCGCTGGTTAGCTGACCAGCCGGCTGCACCAGAGTAACTCCGGGAGCGGCAATATCGGTAAGGACCCGGGTCTCGTTGGAATAAAACGAAGTACCGGCTGCATTAATCGCCGCTACCCGATACCAGTAGGCCGTCTGCGGACTAACCGAAGTATCCGTAAAAGTCACTTCCGTGCCGGTACCTGTAGTTGCAGGAGCGGTCCCCACTTCAGCATAGGTTCCCGCACCAAGGCCGCCGATATCGGGCGCTCGCTCAATGGAAAAATGATCCTCATCGGTTGCATTGTCTGTCCAGAAAACGCCTACCTGGCCGCTGGTCGGGACACAATATAGCCCCGACGGCGCAGCAGGAACGGTAGCCTGGGCGAACGCAG
>DEUU01000332.1:2341-7707 GCA_002362735.1 Dehalococcoidia bacterium UBA3254 | reverse complement strand
AATAATGTCTTAGCTCAGGTGCCCGATCTCAACGGTTTTGTTGAGAGCATGAAGATTTTACTTAAGCCTACAGGTGTGATCACTATGGAATTCCCTCACCTGATGCGATTAATCGATGGTAACCAATTTGACACAATTTATCACGAACATTTTTCATATTTTTCGCTCCTGACGGTTGAAAAAATCTTTGCGGCTTACGGCCTGACGATTTTCGATGTAGAAGAGTTGAGTACACACGGGGGATCTTTAAGAATTTATGCACGTCACGTCGAAAATCTATCATTGCCTGTAACCTCCAGGGTAAATGAATTAAGAGGAAGAGAAATCAATCTTGGATATGATCATTTATCGAGATATTTCACCTTTGCAGAAAAAGTTCGTGCCACGAAACGAAATCTTCTGGACTTTCTGATCCAGTTAAAACGTGAAAATAAGTCAATCGCGGGTTATGGAGCTCCCGGCAAAGGCAACACGCTACTGAATTATTGCGGAATTCGCACCGATTTTATAGATTACACGGTTGATCGTAATCCATACAAGCACGGTAGATTCTTGCCTGGAACCCATATTCCTATCTTTAACCCGGATCAAATTAGTTTATCCAAACCTGACTATGTTTTTATTCTACCCTGGAATTTAAAAGACGAAATAATAAATCAATTACACTATATTGAAGCCTGGGGTGGAAAATTTATTGTTCCTATTCCTGAGGTGTTTGTTTACGATACAAAATCAGTTATCTTGAATAAATGAATGAGAGTTAGATTAAAATGAAAGTAGTTCTTTTCTGTGGAGGTTTTGGTATGCGATTATATCCAAAGACCAAAACAACACCCAAGCCTTTGATCAGTATAGGGAAAAAACCTATTCTCTGGCACCTTATGAAATATTATTCATATTTTGGTCATAACGAATTCATCTTTTGCCTTGGTTATAAGGGTGATCTCATCAGGACGTATTTCTCAAACGGCAATTTGAACGGCTGGAAAATTACTTTTGTAGATACGGGTTTAAATTCAAATATAGGTCAGAGGTTAAAAGCGGTAGAAAGATATCTTGATGGGGAGGATCATTTTTTAGCGAATTACAGCGATGCAGTAACGGATTTGCATCTACCTGATTTAGTTGATTTTTATACGAAACGAAACAAAATCGCCTGCTTGCTTTCAGTTAAACCTTTCCACACTTACGATGCAGTCACACTAAATGGGGATGGTATTGTAAAGGAGATTACTCCTCTAGCTCAGCATAACGTAAGAATAAATGGGGGTTTTTTCATCTTTAAGAATGAAATATTCAAATACATGAAAGAAGGTGAAGAACTGGTGCGTGAGCCATTTCAAAGGCTGGTTTCCACAAAAGAACTTATAGCCTATGAGTATAATGGCTTCTGGGCAAATATGGACACCTACAAGGATAAGCAGCAGCTTGATCTTTTAGCTGCTAATAAACAAGCGCCCTGGGAAGTGTGGTTGTCACCGTAAAAGGAGAACCTGCTTGTGCTTAATTTTCATCTTTTTGAAAAAACTCCCGAACCCAAAATTCTCTGTTTAGGCGCTCATCCTGACGATATTGAAATAGGTTGCGGCGGGACTATCTTAAAAATTCTGGATGAAATTCCCGGCGCGAGTTTTCAGTGGATAGTGTTTAGCGGCAATCAGAAGCGTATCACTGAAGCGCAAGATAGCGCCAGGCGTTTTTTGGGAAATGCTCCTGCCAAATACGATTTCTTACAATTTAAAGATTCATACTTTCCGTTTATTGGCGCTAGCATAAAGGATTATTTTGAGGAAATTAAGAAAATTTATTGTCCGGATATAATATTTTCTCACTACTCAAAGGATGCTCACCAGGACCATCGATTGATTTCTGATTTAACCTGGAACACATTTAGAGATCATTTTATTGTGGAATACGAGATACCAAAATATGACGGCGATTTAACAACTCCCAACGTGTATGTCCATTTAAGTGAGAAGATTGTTTCAAGGAAAATTAGTTACATTATCAGCAGTTTCGAATCCCAGAAGGAAAAGTCATGGTTTACTGAGGATGCTTTCAGATCTTTGTTGCGTATTCGTGGCATTGAATCCAATGCTTCAAAATTATATGCAGAAGGCTTTCATTGTAGAAAAATAATCTTTTCATAGAAATATTTTTAAGCATGAGGATTAAAGTGTTTTCGAATTTCCTCATCTAGATAGGGATAGTTAAAATTGTTTAAAACTAACCCAACTCATCAGGAGGGCTAAAATGCCGTCAACCTGGTCACAGGATAAATATATAAAAGCATCTTTTTTTGCTGCTGAAGCCTTGAATGAGCAGATTTTCCCCGGAACCAATCTGCCTTTTACGATACACCTCAGTTTGGTGAGTATGGAAGTGATAGCGGCTTTGCAGGCTGAGTCAGGACTCGATGGAGACCTGGCCGTGCAATGTGCCCTGCTACATGACGTAATCGATTATAGTAACCAGACGAATGAGGCCATTAGCCGGGAATTTGGTATTGAAGTAGCCCACGGGGTACAGGCTTTAAGTAAATATGATGGAGTGCCGGAATCACAAAGATTGACGGACAGCCTGGCTCGTGTTCAAAAGCAACCCAGAGAGATCTGGATGGTAAAAATGGCAGATAAGCTGACCAACCTGGCATCTCCTCCGGGAAGTTGGACGTCAAAAACTTTAGAAGATTATAAAGTAGGTGCTTTGCAAACGTATGAAGCGCTTAAGCCTGCTAGCCCATTCATGGCGGACAGATTATTAAAAAAGATAAAAACTGCGGAAAAGAGGGTTAACCATTATAATAACAGATAAAGCTACCATTTGCTGTGGTTTTTTGGAGGATAAGTATGCCTGACCTGGCGGGACAGGTAGCTCTTGTGACGGGCGCCGGCAGCGGTATCGGAAAAGCGATAGCAATGGGACTTATCGCTGAAGGAGCAACCGTTTGCCTTGTTGGACGCCGTTCGGAAGTACTGGAAGCGGCAGCACAAGAAATGTCCAGCCAGGGGAAATGCTATCCGGCTGATGTATCTTCCGATAAGGATCTGGCCAGGTTGTCTGCAGATATCTCCAAAGATTTTGGGCGGCTGGATATTCTTGTTCATAACGCTGGCATCTTCATTTCAGGAACACTCGAGAACTCTTCAATTGATGATCTGGATTCTCAGTACCGGACTAACGTTCGCGCTCCTTACCGGCTCACTCAGATAATGCTCCCGATGTTAAAAGCCAGCCAGGGGCAAGTTGTATTTATAAATTCCAGTGTGGGATTGGGAATCGGAGCTGTGGATGACGGACAGTATGCCATCACGAAACACGCTCTGCGGGCAATGGCGGACAGCTTGCGCGCAGAAGTTAATTTGCTCGGCATCCGTGTGCTGAGCGTATATCCCGGGCGAACGGCAACATCCATTCAGGAAGAGATTCACAAACTGAAGGGGGAGATATACAGGACTGAGTGTCTACTGCAATCGAGCGACGTAGCAGATGTCGTTATTCAGGCTCTGGTTTTATCAAGAACTGCTGAAGTAACTGACATCAGCATTCGCCCGATGCTGAAGGGATAGACCTAGAGGGTAATCCGGCAGCGAAGAAGCTTTAATAAAAAATTCTTACATTAGCCTCAACAACAATGGAATCTTAATCTAAAATTTGACTCCTCTCACCTTCAATTCTTTTGCCTTTTTTATGGAACATTCTTCGCATCTGAATTGCGGTGGAGCATGGGTCCTGTCATAATTCCTGGCTTTTACTAACCGATAGCATCGAGTATTTTTGCCACAATCGATACAGGTAATATTTTCCTTCACCTGCCAAATTGCTCCAAATTTATCCGAAGTGAAGATAAATCTATCTACCCAAAAAAAGATAGAACCTCCGATGAGATTGGCTACCGCCGACCCTATCCAGCTTTCAGCGGTCCCAAACCAGGAACCGGAATGAGTAAAAATGGCTACAATTGGCGCCAGTATAGGAGTCGACAGCTGCCATCTCAATAAATACAGTAAAAATCTTCTCATATCTCAAAATCTTTTCTTAGAACCAGGCCTGTTCTATCAAGACGGAAAATAGAAATAGACCTTGAATAATATTCATTATATAGCTAATCATTGCTTTTGCGGGTCCGTTTTTTTCGGAGCGCCTCGATGAAGGCTCAAGAGGTAACTATCAAAAATGGAGAAATTGTTGTCATCGATAACCTGAATCTCATCGAAAAATATGTCTAATCTGGAACCACATTTAGCGCAGGAGCGCTGGTAAGGTTGTACCAGTGCCCAGCCACAGTATTGGGTTCCGCATGCTGGACATTTTCCCCTGATCACTGAGGTCTCCTGTTGGAAAACCGGACACCGACTAATAAAATTGGCTATTACCTGTATATTAACGAAAATCAGCGCAAAATGTCAGGAGAATAAACTATTGTGAGTACGTAATTAACATAAATATGAAGAAGCCGATAATAATAAAACTATCTAATTCCAAGGCTTATCTTCATAAAAAACCAGTGCCATAGGAGATTTTATGGCACTGGCCTCACCTCACCTTTGAGAAACGGTATTTGAATTAATCCAAAACCATACCGCCATCGACTATGAACTGTTGTCCAGTAATGTTGGCGGAAACATCAGAAGCTAAAAATGCTACTACGTTAGCAATATCCTGGACGGTAGTCATTTTCCCTATTGTATTAGGTGTATCACGTACAAAATCGGGGAGAAGAGGAGCTCCCGGGCCGCCATAGAAATTGGTCATCACCAGGCCGGGGGCAATATTATTCACATTTATTCCGGAGGGTCCCACTTCATGCGCCAGCGCTCTGGTGAAACCCATGACTCCAGCTTTAGCTGCTGAGTAACCAGTGGCTCCGAAGGGGCCTATTAGCCCGGCAACTGACGAAATGAGAATAATTTTACCGTATTTGCGCTGAATCATGCCAGGAATCACCGCTTTGACGCAGTTAATGGTGCCAAATAAATTGAGATTTATTTCCTTATCTATATTTTCTATCTTGGCCTCGGCAAGGGGTCCAGCGAAAGCAGAACCCCCAGCGACACCCGCGAGAATATCTATCTTCCCGAATTTTTCCATCGATTTCTTGACCACTTCGTTTACCTGGCTGCGATTGGTTATGTCCATCTGTAAAACAAGGGCCTGGCTTTTTAAGGCGCGGACTTCTGCCGCAGTTTTTTCAGCGCCGGCCAGATCTATATCACATGAGATTATATCACATCCTTCTTTTGCCAGCGTTAGCGCAATGGCCTTTCCCATACCGGTCTGGCTGGCAGTGCCGGTTACGAGGGCTACTTTTCCTTTAAGTCCAAATTCCATTTTCCCCTCCATTTATTTTTATTTACTTATCCAAT
>DEUU01000332.1:0-2005 GCA_002362735.1 Dehalococcoidia bacterium UBA3254 | reverse complement strand
ATTCTCCAGTGCATCTTGCTAATCTTCCATCTTCCGTCTTCTCTTTTGTATTCAACGCTCTGAAACCCGGTCATCCAGTTCGGAGTATAGTCAGCGGGAAGAAACGGAAGCTTGAAAGGAAATTTTCGTGGTTGGGCGATGAGTTCTATTAAAAGCCAACTGCCTTTGGCTTTATCGCCATCGACTGAAATCCGGGGATGTACCACATAATATTCATCCACACCCGCATGGACTTGACTCACATTCTCTGTCAGTAACTTAAGAACGGCTTCTTTACCTTCAGCTTTTCCTGCATAGGCATCGAAGACAGCATCTTTGGAAAAGCAATGCTCTATTTGTTCCCGCACGGGTGGATTAAAATGCTCAACATAGTATTCATTTAGCTGTTTAATCTCTTCTATGTCTTCCAGAACCTTAAGTCTTTTTTCCATTTCTTCTAATGTCATCTTAATTCTCCTTTATTATAATCGTGGTTATCTGCCTTACAATTTCAATAAAGAAAATGATATCCCGGATGGTTGCCCATCCGAGTTAATTTTAATGATCTAAATCTCCTCTCTTGAAGAAGAAACCGCAAAATCAGCACACTCATCTCGACGGGATATCCTTGACATAAAATGAGCTTTTTAACAGATATGAAATTCCTTAAGTTATGAAGATGTAATGATTATAGCCCCTCAACTGGTAATTAGTAAATAAGGATTTTAAAGCGAATAGCCTGGACGCGTTGAAAGGAGAACGGTGAAGGTATTATAATCATGTACGTCTCCTCGATTCCAGTAATATCCAGCTCACCTTTTCGCAACTATTTAATAAAATAAGAGAAAGTACGGTTGTGTGGACTGAGTCAGGAGATGGCTGATCTCTGTATTTTGTAAGGAAATGTTTATGTCTGACGACATTATCCCATCTTATTCCGATAGAAAAATAGTGGGTTTTATTAAAGTCTATTCCGTCGTGATTGCTGCTTTCTTGGCTATGATGGTGATAGGAGTGCTGATATTTAGCTTCGGTGTTTTTTTTAAACCTATTTCCATGCAATTCGGCTGGACGCGCGCCGAGACTTCCGGAGCATTTTCACTTGCGATGATTCTATCCGGGTTTCTTGGAATTGTTGCAGGCAGGCTGGGAGACAAATTCAAACCCGGAATCATTATCATAGTCTGCGGTATTATTGAGGGATTAGCTTTCCTGTTACTTTCCCAAATCCAGGCTTTATGGCAGCTGTATTTTTACTACGGTATTCTAATAGGAATAGGAATGGCTAATATTCCCCCTATAATCTCAATGGTAACCCGGTTTTATACAAAAAATCGAGCCATGATGATGGGGATAACCATAGCAGGTTCCGGAACAGGAGCTGCCATTGCATCACCTCTGGCAACCTATTCTATCTCCGTTTATGGATGGCAGATATCCTATCTCATAATCGGTGGACTAATACTGGCTCTGGTAAGCATGATGACTGCATTTTTATTCTACTCCGGCGTCTTGAGACAGCTTAAGAACGAAAGTACGTCGATTGACAAAGCCAACCCGGGAAATAACGGACTTAGTCTCAAGACCGCAGCGGTTACTCTGCCGTTCTGGATATTAGGGGTTATCATTTTTAGTACTGGATTTATCCAGCAAGTGATAGCGGTGCACCTGGTTCCCAGAGCTACCGATATGGGAATCTCTGCTGCCAGTGCTGCTGGAATATTATCCGTGATTAATTTAGCCACTGGCACTGGGAGCTTGAGTACCGGTTTTCTGGTGGAAAGGCTAGGCGGCTGGTTGGCAATGGTAATATCCCTGGTATTGATGCTGGTGGGATTCGTTGTTTTTCTGGGTATTAGAGCGGAATGGGCTTTCTTTCTTTTTGCAGTGTTATTTGGGCTGAGTTGGGGGATAATTGTAATATCACGATCAATTATCATAGCGAGCGCATTTGGGCTACATTCAAATGGAGCTATCACCGGAGCACTTCTTTTTCTCTATACTATCGGAGGCACAATTCTTATTG
>DEUU01000393.1 GCA_002362735.1 Dehalococcoidia bacterium UBA3254 | reverse complement strand
GAGAACTATACCGGCTACAGCCGTCGCAAACTCCCAGCGGAAAAATTCTGCTCCAAGATCCGCCTGGTCATCTATCTCCAGCTGAATAATCGGCTTGCCTCCGATCTCGAGCTGGGCAACCGCTTCATCAGTCTCGAAATTATTATCGCCCTTCATCCTCAGGTAAACGAACAATCGATCATCACCGTAATATTGCGGATCAAACAAAGGTTCGTCTATTACCGGGATAATCCCCTTCCCTTCCTTCCCCGTGCTTTCCGCGAGCAACTGCTCAACCCACAGCCCAAAGCTCTTGATCGAAGGAGAAATAATCAGCGTAAGTTTATTTCGCCCATGTATTGCAAAACTGCCCATAAGGCACCCTAACCAAAGTCCCGGGTTATCACGATTATCTGCGCACGGAGCACAGCTCTCCTGCATCCTGTCTGCACTCTCAACTAACTTTTTTAGATCAATGCTGGTGAAGGCAGCCGGTACCAGTCCAAAATATGACAGCACTGAATAGCGACCGCCTATATCCGCTGGATTCCGAAATATTTTGCAGAAGTGTTCCTCCATGCCTATGCCTTCCAGAGGGGTACTTTCATCTGTAATGGCGATAAAATTAGCTCCGGCTTTTTCTTTCCCCACTTCTCGGACTACTAAATCCCGGAAATAGTAAAACAGGCTGAGCGTTTCAATGGTTGTACCGGATTTCGAAGAGACCACAAACAAAGTGTGTCCTGGCTCAATCAATTTAGCCACCGATTCTACCGAACCCGGCAGCGTAGAATCCAGGATTAATAAGGGCGGAAAACCAGGAGCATTTCCAAAAGTCTGTCTTAAAACTTCCGGTCCCAGGCTGCTACCTCCCATTCCCAGTAAAACGACATGATGGAACCCTCTGTCTTTTATTTCTTTTGCAAAGTTATCCAGATTCACGATCTGGTCGGCCATTAAATCTAATACCTGAAGCCAACCCAGACGGTCGCTGATCTCTTGTGGATCGGGTTTCCAGACCGTGCAGTCTTTATGCCAGATGCGATTGACGATATCTTTGCGTTCAAAATCTGAAAGGATTTTTTCCATTTCCCGTAATCTTAATCCCATATTTATCACAGGATACTTGTGCTCCTCCAGCGTTTTTGCAATTTGATTTCTGGATATCATTTCTTACCTTCCTTCACCCCACCGATTTTAAATATTTTGCTTCAATAGCGTTTATCTTCTCGACCCTTCTTTTATATTTTTCCAGACCGCTGAACTCAGCCCCCAAAAAAGCTGAAACCAGCTCTTTTGCCATTTCAATCCCAATCACTCGTCCACCCAGACATAATACATTCATATCATCATGCTCCACCCCCTGATGAGCGGAATAAGTATCATGGCACAAGCAAGCCCGTATGCCGATAATTTTGTTAGCGGCAACCGAAGCCCCCACACCACTGCCGCAAATCAGGATCCCCCTGTCCGCTTTATTAGAGACTATAGTTTGCGCCAGGTCTTCGGAAAAATCTGGATAATCATCCCTTGAGTCAAAGATATATGCACCCAGATCCGTAATTTCAAAGTCCAGTGTCTCCAACCATGGGATTAAACTCGTTTTTAAAACAAATCCTCCATGATCCGCCGCTAAAGCTACTCGAAGCGCCATATTTCCCTCCTTAAAGCAGCCTTAATGCCTCATCGACCATATGCTTAGAAGTAAGGTTAAATTTATGATATATCAGCTGGCCTGGAGCTGAGACTCCAAAACGAGATAAACCTATCGCTTTTCCCTCTAAACCAACATAACGCTCCCAACCGATACGAGTACCAGCCTCAATAGAAATCCGGACTTTGACCTGGGGTGGAAGCACACTATTTTTGTAATTTTCTTGTTGAACGTCAAATAATTCCCATGACGGCATTGAGACCACCCGCACCGTTATCCCATTTTCTTTTAATAATTTCCCAGCTTCCAAAGCTATTTGCACCTCAGATCCCGTCCCGATTAATATAACCCTTGGCGAAGCCCCGAATTCCCAGAGAATGTACCCACCTTGTTGGACTCCTACAGCGGAAGATACTTCAGACCTGTCCAAAACGGGCACATTTTGCCTGGTTAAAACCAGAGCCACGGGTCCATCCCGATGTTCCATGGCTATTTTCCATGCCATTACAGTCTCTGCAACATCGGCAGGCCGAATAGTTATCAGATCAGGGACCATCCTTAGTCCCATTAGTTGTTCTATCGGCTGATGTGTCGGTCCATCTTCCCCTAACCCGATTGAATCGTGGGTAAAAACATAGATAACCCTGAGTTTCATGATAGAAGCTAACCTGATAGACGGCCGCATATAATCAGAAAAAATTAAAAACGTTCCGACGAAAGGTATGATCCCGCCATGTAAAGCCAGGCCGTTACTGATTGCGCCCATTGCGTGTTCACGCAAGCCGAAACGGATATTCCTGCCGGAATTATTGTCCGAGCTGAAATCGCCATACCCTTTGAGATAAGCCCGTGTGGAACCCGCCAGATCTCCCGCTCCGCCCATAAATGACGGAACTTCTCCGGCAATATAATTCATAATCTGCCCAGAGGCATCGCGTGTTGAAATTTGACCGGATACTCCTTTAAACAGGTCATTTATACCGGAGTCCCACTCTGAAGGCAATTTCCCGTGTATTTCATCTTCAAATCGTTGAGCTTCTACGGGATACTCTTTTCGGTATGCGTTGAATTTTTGCCGCCATTTTTCCTGTTCGAGTTTACCCCGTTCAACTGCTTTCCGAAAGTGGGATAAAATCTCATCCGGAACAGTAAAAGGCACCTCATAAGGCCATTTCAAGTTCTCTTTAGTTGATCGAACTTCCGCTTCTCCCAGAGGTTCGCCATGAGCGGCATTAGTGCCTGCCCTGTGGGGACTCCCATATCCAATTACGGTCTTGCAGATAATCAAATTAGGCCGGTCACTCATTGATTGCGATTTATTAATAGCCTCACTCACCATTTCCACGTTCATCCCGTCGATAGGGCCGAAGACGTTCCAGCCGTAAGATTGAAAACGCTGAGCAACGTTTTCCTTGAATGAAACTGTCGGACCATCTTGCTGGACATCGTTTGAATCATATAGATATATCAAACGTTTTAATTTTAAATTTCCCGCCAGTGAAGCTGCTTCAGACGCTACTCCTTCTTCCAGATCACCATCTGAAA
>DEUU01000483.1 GCA_002362735.1 Dehalococcoidia bacterium UBA3254 | reverse complement strand
CCATCTGAAGCCTCCTCATATGAACGCCAGAGATGAAGTACTCGCCGATTTGTTAGACCGGATAGGGGTAATGAGATGAATTTATTCCACATATATTTACCATTAGTGGGAGTCATCCTTTCCCTGATATTGACCTTTCTCGTCATCAGGAAGAATTTCTACAGCCAGTTACACCGCGTTTTTGCGCTGTTTATGTTAAGTATGTGCGGATGGGGAATCACGATATTCTTCATGCGCGTCAGCAGCGATCTCAGCCAGGCTCAGGCATGGGAAAAAGCTTTCTTCGGGGTGATGCCGTTCATCGCGGTTACCTTCCTCCATTTTGTTTTACTCCTCACGAACGAAAAATTCAGAAATAAAATCCTTATCGCAGCCTATGTCTTACTAATTGCCTTCGTGGGACTCGCTCCAACTGACTTTCTGGTAGCTGGCATGAAGAAGATGTGGTACGGCAATGGTTTCATCCCGGGTCCTCTCTTCATACCTTACGTATGTATTTTCTACGGGATCGTGATACTCTCGATCTTGCAGCTGTTGAGAGCCTCTCTGGCTTCCAAAAAACCTCTGGAAAAAACACGCTATAAATATGTAGCTGCTGGTGGAATGATCTGTCTTTTAGGGGTGGTGTTTGATATTATCGCTGCGAAAGGTGTGCATATCTACCCGATGGGCATCCTCAGCAACATCCTGTTTTCCCTGCTGACAGCCTATGCCATGCTGAAATATCATCTTCTGGACTTCCATATGGTAATCCGGAAAGGTCTCGCTTACGGATTTACCTCTGCCCTGGGAATTGCTCTGGTGCTGGGGACTGTCTCGGTCATCTACACGGTCTGGGGAATCAACGTCTGGAGCGACAATCCCTGGCTGCAGGCATTTTTAGTTATCATTATCGCTCTAATCATGCAGCCGGTACTCAGATGGATGCAAAACATGATCGACAGATTGTTCGACCGCGGCAAATACGACTACCTTCACATGGTAGACAATTTGATCCAGGAGACCAAAACAATCACGGATTTGAAATCCGTCGTCGAATCAACGTTAAGCACGATCATTTCCAGCCTGCACTGCCGGAGCGCTTCAATCCTGCTGCCGGACGCCGATGAAAACTACTTTGTTACCGCCTCGATTCAAGGACTAATCAGCAACGCAGAAATGAAGCTGCAAAAAGAAAGCGTCCTGGCCTGGTGGATGGAAAGTCACCGGGACATTCTCACCCGTGCAGATATCGATGCGAGACCACAATTCAAAGCACTCACTCTGGAAGAACAAGAACTGCTGAGCAATTTAAAAATCGACCTTCTGGCTCCGCTGGTCACCAGAGACGGAATACGAGGAATACTAACACTGGGACGCAAACTATCGGACCAAGACTTTACTATTGAGGAACTGCGAGTATTACGGATCGTAACTCACCAGATTGCTACAACCCTGGACAATGCCAGGCTTTATGATCTACAAAAAAGAGCTTACCTCGAACAGACTTTATTAACCAAACTGAGCACGATTGTCTCCTCCAGCTTTGATATCCAAGAAATCGGTGAAGCGGTTGTTAAAGAGTTAAAAGAGATCATCCCGCTGGACTACACCAGCATTATTTTACCCGCTCAAGCTCAAAAATCCGGTACGCTTTTTGCCTGGATGAATCAAAAGGAGAACGAACCGGGCTATGAGTTCACGGCGGACCTTCTGTCCTCGGGACTGAAGTTGTTACCCGGACTGGAAATAAGTTATGAACCGGATCTCGACCACCGGAACAATTCCACACTGGAGCTAAAACTGGGTGAAGCCGAGATTCACTCTTTCCTCAGGCTCCCTTTGAAGCTCAAACCTCAAAACGGACTCTGGCTAATCGCTTCCAGACCATCAAATGCTTATTTCACCAGAGATATCGGTCTTTTAAAAGAAATAGCGACCCATATATCCATCGCCATTGAGAAAATTCAGCTTTACGAGGCGGAGAGGAATATCAGAATAGAACTCGAAAGACAGGATAGAGACAGAACTGACCTTGTCAACGCGCTGGTGCATGAAATGAATACGCCGCTGACCGCCATCGTGGCATCGTCCGAATTATTGAGCAAGCAAGTACCCAGCGAAATGCCGATCATCAGCAACCTGGCAAGGAATATCGATACTTCGACGCATAATTTAAGTCGACGGGTGACCGAGCTAATGAATTTTGCCCGCCTGCAAACTGGAGACATGATACTGGAAAAAGAACTAATAGACCTCGGCCGGTTAGTAAAACAGGCAGGGGATCAGATGGTTGAGCTTTTCCGGAGTCACGGACAAACTTTTAACTTGCAGGTGCCCGACTCCCCAATCTGGATCGAAGCCGATCAGGACAGGTTGAGCCAGGTGCTGCTGAACCTTTTAACCAACGCCTGCAAATTCAGTATAGATCCTAACAGGATCTCACTGCGAGCGTATACCCAGAATAAAGAAGCGGTGGTGGAAGTCCGCGATTCCTCCCAACCTCTCTCTCCGGAAGAGACCAGACTGATTTTTAAGCCGTATTACCGGCGCGACCGTGGGAAAGGTAGCGGGGGACTGGGACTGGGGCTCTTTATTTGTCAGAGAATGGTCCAACTGCATGAAGGCCGGATCTGGGTTGATCGGAACACAGACGGAAACAGCTTCAAATTTGCCCTGCCGCTGGCGGATGATTTAGGGGAAGGGTAGTCAGTTGTTTTTGGAGATGCGCCGGATGGATTCGGCTTTTAGTATTTTCAGGACTTCCTCATCCTCTACCTGAGTAAACCGGGAATAAAACTGGCCTACGGCGTAGAAAAAGGCCGGCTGGCGAAGACAAACAATCTCATCAACATCTGCTGCGAGTTTATTAACAGCCTCTTCGGAAGCGACTGGAATGGCAGCGGTTAACCTCCGGGGTTTTTCTTGATACACAGCCCATAAAGCAGCCTGCATGGTTGCACCGGTAGCCACTCCATCATCAGTAACAATGACCAATCTGTCCTTAAGGGAAGTCCTGGGCAGTATGCCCCGGATGAGATGGCTGCGCCGTTGAATTTCTGCCATCTGGTGGTCCTTCTCCCGCTCGATATCCGATTGAGTAACGCCGAACATACGAACGACCTCGTTGTTAAGGAAAACTGATCCATCTTCGGAAAGGGAACCCATCGCCAGTTCAGACTCACCGGGAGTCCCCAACTTGCGGGAAAGAACGATGTCCAGGTCCGCTTCGAGGCGGTGGGCCAGTTCCTGGGCGACAATGATGCCTCCTCGCGGAATACCCAGCACTACCGCATTACGGCTTTTCAGATCGTTAAACTCGTTGGCTAAAAGATATCCGGCTTCAACGCGATCGAAAAACCGGGCGCCGCTATGGGAAATTATCCGCACATTGGATTTAGAGGGTTGATTCATCATAATACATTGTACTATATAATGTATTTGAATAAAGTACCTGACAGGGTAAAAAAATGGCAAATAATGATATAAAAAACCTGCTGGACAACACCCGGACGATTGCCGTGGTAGGTCTCTCTGATAATTCCGCAAAGACCAGCTACATCGTCGCCCGCTATATGCAAGCGCACGGATACCGTGTTGTTCCGGTCAATCCAACGATCAAAGAATCCCTGGGGGAGAAAGCTTATCCGAGCTTACTGGACGTACCGGAGAAAGTGGACCTGGTGAATGTTTTCCGGTCTTCGAATGAGGTGCCGCCAGTGGCTGATCAAGCGATTGCCATCAAGGCCAAAGGGATCTGGATGCAGGAAGGAATTGTCAATGAGACGTCCGCCGAAAAAGCGCGAGCAGCCGGGTTGAAAGTGGTCATGGACCGTTGCATCATGGTTGAGCATGCCCGCTGGACAGCGGGACTGTAGCAGATCGGGCACTTCCTGAGACAGCTGCCAGCTGCGGCAGCGGCACGACATTTTGCGGTCTGCCTTCCATAAAAGCCTCGATATTCCGCCGGGTAGTAGCTAAAAGCCTTTCGACGGCTTCACGTGTATTGAAAGCGCTGTGAGGAGTGATAATAACATTCGGCATATGAGAGACAACATGGTCGGCCAGCAGCATTTCAAGATTATATTTACGGGTAAAAATAGAGCGCAGTAGTTCGGACTCTTCCCGGATGGCGGGTTCTTCTGGCAGCACATCCAGGCCGGCAGCGGCTAAAGTGCCGTCGGTCAGGGCTTCGAGCATCGCTTCGATATCAACCACATCGCCTCGGGAAGTATTGATGAGGATCATTCCTTTCTTCATTTTGCGAAACTGGTCTTTCGATATCAAATTATGGGTCTTCGGACTGCCGGGGATATGAAGAGAAATAATATCTGCCCGGGCGAGCAAGGCATCCAGACCCAGATAGTGGAAACCCATGCGGGAAGCCAGAGTTTCATCCGGACGCACATCAAAAGCCAGCACTTCCATGCGAAATCCGAGAGCAATTTCAATAACCTGCCGTCCGATAGCCCCGGTGCCGATAACGCCCAGGGCTTTTCCCTGGAGATCGAAACCGATGAGGCCTTTGAGGGAAAAATTCCCCGCCCGGGTCCGGTTAGAGGCTTCCACAATCTGATGGCTGATAGCGAGAAGCAGTGCGAAGACATGCTCCGCTACGGTGCGGTCTGCATAGTCCGGTACGTTACAGATGACAATGCCTTTTTCCCGGCAGTATGCCAGATCTATATGATCGAAACCGGTGGTGCGAGTGGAGATAAACTTCAGGTTTTTAAATCGATGGAGAGAATCTGCACTCATGTCGGAACCCAGGGAAGCAGAAATGATATCCGCTGATGCGAATTGAGAGTCCAGATCAGAGGCAATCGCCGCGCTGGTAAGGACCAACTGGTGGCCAGCCTCCAATTCTTTAAAACTCCCCTTCTCCCAATCTTCCAATTCAAAGATAACTATTTTCATTTCTCCACCTTAACCATATACACTCTTAATCCAGCCGAGGCTGCCCAATGGAATAAGCCGGAATATATTACCGACGATTTCCGGGCCATAATCCTTATTTATCACGGGAGAAGAGGAATTTCAATCGGGTCTTAATTCCCTATCTTGGAATAGCGCACCGCAGACCATAATCCCTGCGTGAAATAATGCCCATCCCAGCCTTCCAGCATGCCTGTAATCCTTGCTAACATAATGCTAAGATGTTAGAATTTAAATGATTAAAACTGGCGTCAGGCAATAATGTCACTGCAAATAACAAAATGATATACCCTATCCTGGCGCCCGGTTTAGTAGAGTATAATTCCGGCTATTTTGAATCTAGCCCCTGTAGCTCAGTTGGATAGAGCAGCGGTTTACTAAACCGCGTGTCGTGGGTTCAACTCCCACCAGGGGCACCATTATTTTAAACCAAAAAGCCCTCTAAGCATTTATAACTTATGGAGCTGTATTGTTTTAGCTA
>DEUU01000157.1 GCA_002362735.1 Dehalococcoidia bacterium UBA3254 | reverse complement strand
CCGGGACGGACTGGTCACGAGTGAGGTCCAGCACCAGGAGCGCTACCCTTCCCGCAAGGTCTATTCCATTACGGATCAAGGGCGGAAGGAATTAAAAAACTGGGTGTTATCTGCGCCGGAGCCATCCCAGATACGTAAGTCTTTTCTGGTCCAGCTTGCATGGGCGGACCAACTGGACCCTGCGGAGCTGGATAGTCTACTGGAAAAATATGAGTATGAGGTCAAAATGCAGCTGATGATACTGAAGGAACAGATTAAACGGGGCAGCAACATCAACCCCGCCCGGACTCCCCGAGAGAAGTACCTCTGGGAAATGATTTCCAGGAACTACACAATGGCTTATGAGACGGAATCAGGTTGGGTGAAGGAAGTGAGAGGAGGAATGAAGGAGCACGCGAATGACTTTTAGATCAATATACAAATCAGAGGCTGGGGAAAGGGTAGTCATGGAGTATTATAACAGGATATTGGAACGCTGGCCGGTGCACATGCAAACCTCCGTCATTCCTACGCGCCATGGAGATACCTTTATCATTGCCAGCGGTGATGAGACCTTGCCTCCCCTTTTCCTCCTCCACGGGTCGTGTTCGAACGCCGTTTCCTGGATTGGAGAAGTGGGAGGTTACAGCCAGTATTTCCGGACTTATGCGGTAGATATTCCGGGAGAGCCGGGCAGAAGCGCGCCCAACCGCCCATCCTGGAACAGCCCGGCTTATGCCGAATGGATGGAAGACTTAATGAATGGCTTGAAAGTATCCAGGGCTCCGCTGCTGGGACTATCTCAGGGCGGATGGACAGCCTTAAAATTTGCGACTCTGCATCCGGAGCGGGTAGAGAAACTCGTGCTCTTAACTCCCGCCGGGGTAACATCGGACAAGACTTCATTCCTTTTCCGGGCCATCTTCTTTTCGATGCTGGGACGACGAGGAGGGCAAGCTTTAAATCGCTATACTCTTGGGAAAGATGAGATCGGAAAAGAAGGCGAGCAGTTCATGGAGGCGATTATGACTCACTTTAAACCCCGCATCGGATCTCTGAAGAAGTTTACTGATGATGAGTTAAGCCGTTTGAAGATGCCAGTCTTGCTTTTGGGAGGCGCCCTTGACCGGATCCGTAACGTGGCCGGAATCGCAGCCAGGATGAGTCCGCTGGTTCCCCATTTGAAGGTCCGGATTTTCCCGGACAGGGGTCATGTTCTGGTAAATACAAGCGAAGTAGTAAGCGGGTTTTTAAGAGAAGGGCGATCCTGAAGACCGCCCTTCTGCCCACATTATTTGTCCCGCTGCGAGAGGATTTCATAGAGGCGCATGACGTTAAGCCTTTGCTGGTCTTTCCCCGGATGAACCGCAGGTAAGAGGGTCTCGAAAGTAATCGCATCGGCCGTTTCTTCCTTCGTCAGACCTTTCCGCATGGCATCTCTGACCATATCGATGCAGGTTTCGATAAAATGGTGAAACTCAACTACGTCCTTTTTATCCCCTACCTTGCCATGACCCGAAACTACGACATCGACATCCATCGCTTCAATCTTCTTCAATTGTTCAAGCCATTCGAAGGGGAGACTGCTTGAGAAGACAGCCTGCACATGATTGGTAAAATTATCACCGGCAAAAAAAGCCTTTTCTTGCGGGATATAGATACCGATATGACTGGCCGTGTGACCGGGGGTGCTCATCATCTCGAATGTATGCTTGCCAAGGTATAATTTCGCCCAGTCTTTAAAGGTGATATCCGGCAGCCGGATGCGGAAGTCCTTCATTAAAGGGATACTCGCGGGATCACGGTCTTCGATATCATAGCGGGCGGTCTCCTCATTGGTCAGGGGACGTCCCCCGGAGCGTTTTACAACCGCAGGGATAAAGACGCCGTATAATATTTTATTGCATTGCTCGCGAACGCCTTCCGAGGAGATCACCGGCGCGGTAAAGAAATAATTGCCGGCCATATGGTCAGCATGATGATGGGTATTGATGATATAACGCACCTCGCCGAGTTTGGCAACATCTTCACGCCATTTGGCGGCATCACGAGGAATCATCGGGGTATCCAGAAGAACAATGCCTTCCGAGGTAGTAACGAACCCCGGATTGCAGCCGCGGTTTTCAGGCTGGGCGCTGAACCGGTCTTCAACGTATAGATTTTCTGTGACTCTTTTCATATATCAATTCCTTTCCTTTTATAACAATATACTACGTGCCCCCGGGAATCAGCAAATAAGAACCATCGTACTGTTGCAATTCGGTTGTTTCTTTGTTAAGATAACAGCGAAAGGCAGTTAATGACTGACCGGTATATATAAGGAATTTCCTCTCCAATTTTATACCGCGAAGTTATCCTGACCAGACTTCCTGCACAAATCACAAATAATAAATTTCCCTCAACCCGTATAATAAAGGAGCAATATGGATTCAAAACAGGACAATTATCTAATCACCTCGGCACAATACCGCAGCCGACTCTCCAAAATGAGAAACAATGTCTACCTCCACGGCCAAAAAAGCAGCCGCAGCAACGCTGAATTCGAAGGAGGCATAGAGACCTTCGCTCTTTTTTACGATCTTGCTCAGGACCCGAAATGGGCGCCGATGATGACCGCCACTTCTTCGATTTCCGGCAAAAAAATCAACCGGTTCTGCCATATATTACAGTCCCCGGAAGACATGATTAACAAAATCAAAGTCACCCGTCTCTTCACCAATTATGCCGGCCATTGCATCTCACGCTGCATGGGCGCTGATGCCCTGAATGGATTTTCCGTCGCGACCTACCTCACGGACAAGAAATACGGGACGGAATATTACCAGCGTTTCTTAAAATATCTGGACTATTTCCAGAAGAACGATCTGACCGCAGCGTGCGCCATGACCGATGTGAAAGGTCACCGTGCTTTGAGGCCGAGCGAGCAGCCGGACCCGGATATGTACCTGCGTGTGGTAGAAAGAAAGTCTGACGGTATTGTGGTGAGGGGAGCTAAAGTTTCCAACTCTTCTGCTCCGACGGTAGATGAAATCATGGTTACCCCTACCCGCATGATGGGGCCGGACGAAAAAGACTGGGCGGTCGGCTTCGCTATCCCCGCCGATACCGAGGGGGTAAAATTAATCGCGACCTGTCAGGGCGGTCACGGCCTGGTGAAAAATAAGCTCGATTGTCCTCTGGACAAGTACGGCTACGCCGACTCTCTGACTATCTTCGATAATGTCTTTGTGCCCTGGGACAGAGTATTCCTGTGCGGAGAAACTGAATATTCCGCACAATTGACGATGGGGTTCGCTCGCTGCCACCGCCAGAGCTACTGCGGATGCAAGCCGGCGCTGGTAGATATGATGCTTGGAGCAGCTTCATTAATCTCCAAATATAATGGAGTCCCTAAAGCAGCGCACATCCGGGAAAAACTCACTGACCTGGCCGTAGATGCGGCTTTGATCTATGCTTCCGGTATCGCCTCCGCGGTAAACGGGGAAAAATATGAGAACGGCACTTTCCTGCCGGATGAGCTTTATTCCAATGTTGGGCGCTACCTTGCTTCGAAGAACGTCACCAGCTGGCTTCATATCCTGGTAGATATCGCCGGTGGATTGTCTGAAAATGTAGTCCCTGAAGACCATTATCTATCCGATGAGCTTCATGCCTATTTCGAGAAATATTACGCAGCGGACCCGCAATTCAAGACAGAACACCGTTATCGATTGCTGCGGTATATCCGGCAAATCGCTCACGGAGATATCGCAGAGATGTCTCCGGGCGGGGATATTCATGGGGGCGGAGCTCCCGAGATGTGCCGGTTGGCGATCTGGCGGGAAGCCAATGTGGAGTACTGCGAGGATTTAATCAAGAGAATTCTGGCCATCAGCAATAAAGAGTTTACACTGCCGAAGAAGTAGAAAATACATTAGAAAGGGGTAAAAACGTGAAACTAAAAGATAAAGTAGTGATTGTGACGGGAGGAAGCCGCGGACTGGGAAAGATTCTGGCTCTGGCTTTCGCAAAAGAAGGCGCGAAAGTCGTCGTGGCCGCGCGGTCTGAAGTTGAGAATGATAAAATGCCAGGCACCATTTATAAAACGGCCGAAGAAATTAAAGCCGCGGGCGGAATCGCTTTACCGGTCAGATGTGACGTCACCAATGAAGAGAGCGTCAATGAAATGATAAAAAAGGCGGTCAGCGAATACGGCCGGATTGACGTTCTGATTAACAATTCCGGGGTGGCGGCGGCTAATCAAACGACGATGGACCTGACATTAAAACGCTGGGAGATCGTCCTGAAAGTCAATTTAACGGGTGCCTTCTTATGTTCCAAAGCCGTCCTTCCGGGCATGGCTGAACGGAGAAGCGGCAGTATCATCAATATTACCTCGGTAGCTTCCATTCGGCGGACACCCGAGTTCACCGGCATAATTTACGGAGTGACCAAGGCCGGATTGGACCGCTTCACCCTCTCTCTGGCCGCAGAGGTAGGCAAATATAATGTTGCTGTCAACGCCCTTAGACCGGTAGAAGGCATCGAGACCGAAGGTTTGAAGGCTCAATCAAAGGGTGAAACCAGCGATCGCTGGGATACGCCGGACAAGTTCATAAAAGCGGCAGTATTTCTGGCGAATCAGTCTGCGGCCGGAGTAACGGGCATGGTCGCCAACGATGAAGAATATTGTCTCTGGCACGGATTGATTTAGAAATTGCCCTCTTAGATCATACAGGTTATAAAAGAAGGGCGGAAGGTTTTTGATCTTCCGCCCTTGGATTTATTTGAAGGTAATCGGCTGCATCATGGTTGATGGCAACCAGAGGGATATCTGTGGGAAGACTACCACCAGGATCAAACCGACGAAAGTCAACCAGAGATAAGGTGCCGTTGCCCGCATCACGTTTCCAACGGAGTACTTACTGTATATTTCAGGATGCATATCGGTAAGTGCCTTGGTAATGAAGAGGTGAGTCCCGAATGGCGGGGTGATAGTGCCAATGCACAGACAAATCAGCATTATCATGCCGAACCAGGTCAGATCCCAGCCCATCGAAAGAATAGTAGGCAG